>CANFYD010000319.1 GCA_947450745.1 Burkholderiales bacterium | reverse complement strand
CTGGTCGGCGTCGGCGCCCTGTTGGTCGGTGCCGTGATGGCTTACGGTGCCACCTTCATTTCGTCCGATGCCGGCTATGCCGGAGTCGGCCCGAATGCCTTGCCCTGGCTGGTGGCGGTGGTGCTGCTGGTGTGTGGCTGCTGGTTGATCTGGGAAGCGCGCACCGGCGGTTACCGTGAAATGGAAGCGCCTTCGGGTGCGGCACAGGGCGATTGGCGTGCGGTCAGTTGGGTGGTGGCGGGCATCGTGGCCAATGCCAGCCTGATCACCGTCATCGGTTTCATCCTCGCTTGTTCGCTGTGCTTCGCCTTGGCCGTGCGCGGTTTGCGGATGGCCGAAGGGCGGGCCGGCGGCGGCCTGCGGCAGAGCTTGATCGATGCGGTCACCGGTCTGTTGATCGCCGCCCCGGTGTTCTGGATGTTCACCAAGTTGTTGGCCATCAACCTGCCCGGCCTGACCGGCAGCGGCTGGATTTAAGCAAGATCTTCGCAAAGCCGCTGCGGCGGCGCTTCGCCCCCCCTTGCTCGCGCGCGTCGTCCTGTCGCGGTCGGTGAGCTGGGCTGCGCGGGCTTTGCGTCATCCCTGATCAGAAGAAAGCAATCAATGGACGTTTGGAACCAACTGCTGGGTGGCTTTGCCACCGCCGGCACGCCGATCAACTTGATGTGGGCCTTTCTGGGCTGCGTGATCGGCACCGGCATCGGTGTCTTGCCGGGCATTGGCCCGGCGGTGACGGTGGCGATGTTGCTGCCGATCACCTCGCAGGTCGAGCCGACGGCCTCGATGATCTTTTTTGCCGGCATCTATTACGGCGCGATGTATGGCGGCTCGACCACCTCCATTCTGCTCAATACCCCCGGCGAAACCGGCACGATGGTGACCGCGCTGGAGGGCTTCAAGATGGCCAAGAACGGCCGCGCGGGGGCGGCTTTGGCGACCTCGGCGATCGGCTCGTTTGTGGCCGGCACGATTGCCACCATCCTGGTGACCTTGTTCGCGCCGGTGGTGGCAGAGTTCGCCATCAAGCTGGGGCCGCCGGAGTATTTCTGCCTGATGCTGCTGGCCTTCACCACCGTCAGCGCGGTGTTGGGCAAGAGCACTTTGCGCGGCATGACGGCGTTGTTCATCGGCTTGGCGATGGGCCTGGTCGGCATGGATCAGATCACCGCGCAAGTGCGCTACACCGCCGGCATCCCCGAGTTCATGGACGGCATCGAGGTGGTGCTGGTGGCCGTGGGGCTGTTTGCCGTCGGCGAGACGCTGTACAACGCGCTGTATGAAGGCCGCAGCACGCAGCAACTGAACAAGATGAGCTCGGTGCACATGACCAAGACCGAGTGGCGGCGCTCCTGGCCCGCTTGGCTGCGTGGCACCTTGATCGGTTTCCCGTTCGGCACGATTCCGGCCGGGGGCTCGGAGATCCCCACCTTTTTGAGTTATGCCGCCGAGCGCAAGTTGTCCAAGCACAAGGAGGAGTTCGGCACGATAGGCGCGATCGAAGGTGTGGCCGGGCCTGAGGCTGCCAACAATGCAGCGGTCACCGCCACGCTGGTGCCGCTGCTGACGCTGGGTATTCCCACTTCGGTGACGGCAGCTATTCTGTTGAGCGCGCTGCAGAACTACGGTATTCAGGCCGGCCCGCAGTTGTTCCAGACCTCCTCGGCCCTGGTCTGGGCGCTGATTGCCTCGCTCTACATCGGCAACGTGATGCTGCTGGTGCTGAACCTGCCGATGGTGGGTTTGTGGGTCAAGCTGCTGAAGATCCCGAAGCCGCAGTTGTATGCGGGCATCCTGATCTTCGCGACCGTCGGTGTTTACGGCATGCGCCAGAGCGCGTTCGATCTGTTCCTGATGCTGGCCATCGGCCTGGCCGGCGTGGTGATGCGGCGCTTCGACTTCCCGACTGCGCCCGTCGTCGTCGGCATGATCCTGGGCCCGATCGCCGAAGCGCAGATGCGCAATGCACTGTCGATCGGGGAGGGCAACTGGACCATCTTCTTGCAGCGCCCGATGTCGCTGGGGCTGCTGGTCATCGTGCTGCTGGTGCTGGTCGCGCCGCGCCTGATGCGCTGGCGCGAGCAGCGCCGCTCTGCGTCAGTTTGACGCGCCGAGCTTGAGCGCTCGCTCCCGCTGCGTTTGCAAGGCGGCGGCGTCGGCGCTTCGCTGGGTCGGCCAGCCCTGCAGATGCCGCTCGACCAGGCCGGTCAGCATGCGCATGCCGACAGGGCTGTCGTTCAGGCAGGGGATGTAGCTGAAGCGCTTGCCGCCGGCGGCCAGAAAGGCGTCGCGGGCCTCCATGCTGATTTCTTCCAGCGTCTCCAGGCAGTCTGAGCTGAAGCCCGGACAAATGACGTCGATGTTCTGCACGCCTTCCTTGGCGAGCTTTTTCAGGGTCGGCTCGGTGTAGGGCTCCAGCCATTTGGCCCGACCAAAGCGGCTTTGGAAGGTCACGATGTACTGGTCCTTGCTCAAGCCGAGCGCTTCGGCCAGCAAACGGCCGGTCTTCAGACACTCGCAGTGGTACGGGTCGCCCAGCATCAAGGTGCGCGCCGGCATGCCGTGAAAGCTCATCACCAGACGATCGGGCCGGGCATTCTTGGCCCAATGTGCACGCACCGAATCGGCCAGCGCAGCGATGTAGGGTGCCTCATCGTGATAGCGGTTGATGAAGCGCAACTCCGGCAAATGGCGAGTCCGCAGCGCCCAGGTGGCCACGTCGTCCACCACGCTGGCCGTGGTGGCACCCGAATATTGCGGATAGGCCGGCAGCACCAGCACGCGGGTCACGCCCTGCGCGCGCAGCTCGTCCAGCGTTTTGGCGATCGACGGGTTGCCGTAGCGCATCGCGAAGCGAACAACGACGTGATGGCCTCGCTCCCCCAGCAGCCCTTGCAGCAGCTTGGCTTGCTTTTCGGTCCAGACCTTCAGCGGTGAGCCTTCGGAAGTCCAGACGCTGGCATATTTGGCGGCTGATTTGGCCGGCCGCACGCGCAAGATGATGCCGTGCAGGATCAACATCCAGAGGATTTTGGGGATTTCGACGACGCGTGGGTCGGCCAGGAACTGGGCCAAATAGCGGCGCACGGCGGCGGCTGTGGGGGCGTCGGGCGTGCCGAGATTGCACAGCAGCAGGGCGGTTTTCGGCGCGCTGCCGTGGGCGTAGGGAGCTTCAGCGTGAGTGGGCATACGGTTCAATAAGTTTTCGTTGGATGCATCAATGGGGATCGGCTTGCGGGTCGATGGTCAGCGCTTCAGTGTCCGCAAAGTGCAAGACTTCAAAGCGCACCGTCGGCGAGGCGCTGTCCACCGGCGGGCTGCCCAAGCCGATGGATCCGCTGCCGTGCAAGGTGCAACTGCCGCGCTTCAAGGTGACCAGTTCGCCGGCGGCGCCGAAGCGCACAAAGCTGCCGTTGTAGCTGAGGTCGGTGACCGAGAAGCTGCCGCCATGCCAATCGATGCGGGCGTGTGATCGGGATACGCGGCCGTCGGTGATGCAGTAGGTGGCTTGCACACTGCGGCCGAGCACGATGGGCATGCTGTCGATGTCAAACACCCGGTCCAGGTCTTGCCAGACCAGTCGAATGCCATCGGGCTCCACTGCATGGATGATCGCGCCGAACTGAGTGGCGACGACATCGCCGTGGTGGGGCAGATCCAGCAAGTGCACATGCACCGGTTCGGCCCGCCCGCGCACCGGGATCAGATCGAGGCTGCGAAAGCGCATTTTTTGCATGCTGGGCAGGCCGGCCAGAACTTCGGCGGTGATCAGCGTTTCGTTGTCGCCGGCATGATCGAGCAAGCGGGCCGCCACGTTGACCGCATCGCCGAAGCAGTCGCCGTTCATTTCGACCACCTCGCCGCGTGCCAAGGCCACTTGCATGCGCAAGGCACGCAAACCCAGGGACGCGCCCTGCTGGCGGCCACGGGCGACGATCCGTTCCAGCAACTCGTGCATGCGCACGGCGGACTTGACCCCGTCGCGTGGCGACTCGAACACGGCCATCAAGCCGTCGCCCAATGTCTTGATCAAGCGTCCACCGCATTCGTCCACCGCTTGTCCGACCCTGTTCACCGTGTGGGTGACGACGGCGGTGGCTTCCGCGTTGCCCAAGGTTTCGAACAGCGCAGTGCTGCCGCGCAGGTCGGCAAACAACACGGTACGTTCCCGGATCTGGGTCATGGGTGGTGGGGCTTTGGCTTTGAAAAAGGGCTTGGACGCAGTGTAGCGGGCGAGGCGCAGGCGTGAAAAAGGGCTGGATTGTGGCCAGCCCTTGGGTGTTGCTTGCTTGTCGATGGGGTCGATCAGTCGCGTCAGAACCCGCTTGGTCAGTTGGGGTCAGAGCTCGCTGAACCCGCTGAATCAGTTGGGGTCAGAGCTCGCTGGGTACAGCTCGGTCTGACCCACAAGATCAACAGATTCGGTCTGACTCACAATAACGCGCTTAATTAGTTGGGGACAGAGCTCACGGGATACCGTTCAATCTGTCCCGCAATACTAAAGATTATCCAGATACGTCCGCAGCTTGTCCGACCGGCTCGGGTGCTTGAGCTTGCGGATGGCTTTGGCTTCGATTTGGCGGATGCGCTCGCGGGTGACGTCGAATTGCTTGCCGACTTCTTCCAGTGTGTGGTCGGTGCTCATCTCGATGCCGAAGCGCATGCGCAGCACTTTGGCTTCACGGGGCGTCAGGCTGTCGAGGATGTCCTTGACCACGTCGCGCAGACCCGCTTGCATCGCCGCTTCGATCGGGGCGGTGTTGTTGGTGTCCTCGATGAAATCGCCCAGATGGCTGTCGTCATCGTCGCCGATGGGCGTTTCCATCGAGATCGGCTCCTTGGCGATCTTCATGATCTTGCGGATCTTGTCTTCCGGGATCTCCATCTTCTCTGCCAGCGTCGGCGCATCCGGCTCGAAGCCGAATTCCTGCAAGTGCTGACGCGAGATGCGGTTCATCTTGTTGATCGTCTCGATCATGTGGACCGGGATGCGGATCGTGCGCGCCTGGTCAGCAATCGAGCGGGTGATGGCCTGACGAATCCACCAAGTGGCATAGGTCGAGAACTTGTAGCCGCGCCGATATTCGAACTTGTCCACCGCCTTCATCAGGCCGATGTTGCCTTCCTGAATCAGGTCGAGGAACTGCAGCCCGCGGTTCGTGTACTTCTTGGCGATGGAGACGACGAGCCGGAGGTTCGCTTCGACGAGCTCCTTCTTCG
>CANFYD010000318.1 GCA_947450745.1 Burkholderiales bacterium | reverse complement strand
GGTCATGGTCATGGCGTGCTGGGGTATTGGCTTGCGGGTGTTGCGGGTGTTTCGGGTTGAGCCGCGCTGTCAAAGCAGGGCGTAGGTGGTGGTGGCCTGGGCGGCCAGACGGCCATCCGGGTTGCTGATGTCGATTGTTCCGAAGGCCAGGCTCTTGCCGCTGCGCAGCACACGGGCGCGGATCAGGCAATGCTCGCCGCTGATCGGACGCAAAAAGCTGGTCTGCAGCTGCACCGTCGTCATCGGCCGGAACTCGCCCAGCTCCATCATCAGGGCCAGCACCATCGCGGTGTCGGCGGCGGCCATCGTCGCCTGACCGCACATCACGCCGCCGCTGTGCACGAACTCCGGCTTGACCGGCAGCCGCAGCAGCACCTCGCCAGCCCCCACACCCGCCCCTACTTCCAGCACTTGCAAGTCCATGGCGGTGATCCAGGGTGCAAAAATTTTAGGGATCTGATCTTGCAGATCTTGGGCGCTGAAGCTCATGGGCTGGTCCTGGTGAGGCAGCGCGGGTGGGGCTGCGGGTTTGATGCGTGCTTGATGCGTGCTTGGGCGAAAGGCAGCCGCTCTGTAAATTGGGCGCACTCTTTTAAGCGATTCTACGTAACGACTACGTAAGCCCTTAAGTAGTACGCTCCAAGGCTGGTCACGAGTCGATAAATCAATAGACGGAGATACGGATGAACAAGGTATTCCCCAGTGCCGCTGAGGCGCTCAAGGGCATCGTCAGCGACGGGCAGCTGATGGCGGTGGGTGGGTTTGGTCTTTGCGGCATTCCGGAGGCGCTGATTGCCGCCTTGCGCGACAGCGGCGTCAAGGACCTGACGGTGATCTCCAACAACGCCGGTGTGGACGGTTTCGGCCTCGGTCAGTTGCTGGAAACACGCCAGATCAAGCGAATGATCTCCAGCTACGTCGGCGAGAACAAGGAGTTCGAGCGCCAATATCTGGCCGGTGAGTTGGAGCTTGAATTCACACCGCAAGGCACGCTGGCCGAGAAGCTGCGCGCCGGGGGTGCCGGCATTCCGGCCTTTTTCACCCGCACCGGCGTGGGCACCATCGTGGCCGACGGCAAGGAACTGCGCGAGTTCGACGGTCACACCTATGTGATGGAGCTGGCGCTGCACCCCGACGTGTCGCTGGTCAAGGCCTGGAAGGCCGACAAGAGCGGCAACCTGGTGTTCCGCCGCACCGCGCGCAACTTCAACCCGGCTGCCGCAATGGCCGGCAAGATCACCGTGGTCGAGGTCGAGGAGCTGGTTGAAGTCGGTGCCATCGACCCCGACGCGGTTCATCTGCCGGGCATTTATGTGCACCGCATCGTCGTCAATGCGCACCCTGAAAAGCGCATCGAAAAGAAAACACTCACCGAAAAGAAGGGAGCCTGATCATGGCCTGGACACAAGACCAAATGGCGGCTCGCGCGGCGCTGGAACTGCAAGACGGTTTTTACGTCAACCTCGGCATCGGCATTCCGACGCTGGTCGCCAACTTCGTGCCGACGGACATTGAAGTCTGGCTGCAAAGCGAGAACGGCATGCTGGGCATCGGCCCGTTCCCGACCGAAGACGAAGTGGACGCCGACCTGATCAACGCCGGCAAGCAGACCGTCACCACGATTCCGGGCTCCAGCATCTTCGGCTCGCACGACAGCTTCGCGATGATCCGCGGCGGCAAGATCAATTTGTCCATCCTGGGCGCGATGCAAGTCAGCGCCAGCGGCGACCTGGCCAACTGGATGATCCCCGGCAAGATGGTCAAGGGCATGGGCGGCGCGATGGACCTCGTCGCCGGCGTGGGCCGCGTGCTGGTTCTGATGGAGCACGTGGCGAAGAAGAAAGACGGCAGCGCCGACTTGAAGATCCTGCCCGCCTGCACCTTGCCCTTGACCGGCGTGGGCGTGGTGAACCGCATCATCACCGACCTGGCCGTGATGGACGTGACAGCTGAAGGCCTCAAACTGGTGGAACTGGCCGACGGCGTGACGCGCGAGCAAGTGCAAGCCAAGACCGGCGTGCCGCTGCTGTAAATCTCAGCCGAAGCGCTGGTTGACGAAAAAGGGCCGGTTCTCACCGGCCCTTTTTCATGGGTAACGCACGGTCTCGCTGGACTTGCCAGCAACTCCGCTTGCAACTCACTTGCGCACGTGATCCAGCGCGCGTGGCGGTTGATAGCCCAATTGAACGGCGCGGGCTTCGTATTGCGACGCCAACAGCGGCTGACCTTGGCGGCGGAAATGCAGGGCCAACTCATAGCTGGCGGCGTCATTGCCCAGCAGCGCCGCAAATTGCAGCCAGCCGACGTAGCGGTTGCCGGTTGCAGGGCTGGCGTCACTGGCGTCACCCGCGTCACCGGTGCTACTTGCTTCACCGGCTTTCGGCAGTTGCAAATGGGCCAGGCGCACGGCGGCGTTCTTGTCGCCCAGCGAGGCACGGCGCAGTTCCGCCAGCACGGCGGGCGTTGCGTTGGCCGATTGGAAGGCGCTCTTGAACAGCCGCACGTCGTTGCGGCTCAGCACCTGCACCGCGCCGCTGGCCTGCTCACGCAGTTGGGCCACGCTCGCGGCTGAATCGCTGTACGGGAAGCGCTGCAGATAGTCATCGGCCAAGCGCACGATGTCGGCCGGCCACAGCGTTTGTTGCAGTGCTTGGCGCAGGCCGGACTCGGTGCCTGAATCAGCCGCCACAAGGGCTTGTGCCGGGCTGCTGAGCAAGGCCGCACAGCAGGTCAAAGCGGTGAGGAAAAGCTTGAACATGATGGAGGCCCTGGACGGTGTTGCTTGCTGAATTGCTGGTCTCAATTTTGGCCGATGGGTAGGCTTTTGGGGCTGTTCGGTGCCAGCAGCGGTCGGCGGCAGCGTGACGTTCACACGCAAACGCGGGCTGAAATTCGACCGACCTGCCCGCAGCCACTGGCCGTCCGGCCGCCGCAGTGCGAATTTGCCTCGACTACCATCGACGCTCCTTAGCGCGCCTGACACTGATGCCGAATCGTCTGCCACCTGATCGCCGGGCCGCGCCAGTTGCCGCCCGTTTTCCCCTCTGCAGCGCAGCGCTGGCGCTGATTTGCACAATGGTCTGCGCGCTGGCTGCGGGCCAGGTGGCGGCCGAGCCCGCGTTGCCGATCCAGCCGGAAGGGGCGTCGGGCTTCAGCGCCAAGTCGGGTTGGACCTATCCCCATTCCGCCGTGGCCGCCGCTCACCCGTTGGCAGCCGATGCCGGTCAGGAAATGCTCAGAGCCGGCGGCAGTGCCATCGACGCGGCGATTGCCGTACAACTGGTGCTGACGCTGGTGGAGCCGCAGTCCAGCGGCATCGGCGGCGGCGCTTTTCTGATGGTTTGGGATGGCACGGCCTTGAGCGCACTCGACGGCCGCGAAACCGCGCCCGCTGGCGCCGACGAGAAACTCTTCCTCAAGCCCGACGGTCAGGCGATGAGCTTTGCGCAAGCGGTGGTGGGCGGCCGCTCGGTCGGCACGCCGGGCCTGCTGCGCATGCTGGAGCAGGCCCATCGCCAGCATGGCCGTCTGCCTTGGGCGCGCTTGTTCGAGCCGGCCATCCGCCTCAGCGAGGCCGGCTTCGAGCTCAGCGCGCGCACCCACAAGCTGCTCAGCGGAGAGGGCGGTGCTTTGCAGCGTGACGCGCAGGCGGCGGCCTATTTTTTCGACGCCAGTGGCCAGCCCTGGCCGGCCGGGCACCGGCTGCGCAACCCGGCGCTGGCGGCGGTGTTGCGGCAGGTGGCGGCCGGTGGCGCGGATGCTTTTCTGCTCGGCCCGGTGGCGCAAGACATCGTCCGCCGGGTGCGCGGCCACGCCAGCAATCCGGGTCTGCTGTCTGAGTCCGACCTCGCTGCCTACACCCCCAAACAGCGGCTGCCGCTGTGTACCGATTGGCGCAGCGAGGGGGGCAGCAAAACGAGCAGTACGTCGAGCCAGGAGGGCCGCGTCTCCGCACCAACTGGCTGGCGCGTCTGCGGTTTCCCGCCGCCGTCATCCGGCCACCTGACCATCATGCAGATGCTGGGCATGTTGGCACCGCAGGACGCGGCACAAGCCCTCAGTGCCGGCCTGCCCAGCGTCGCTTGGTTGCACCGCTACACCGAGGCCTCGCGGCTGGCCTTTGCCGACCGCGATCTCTACATCGCCGACCCCGACTTTGTGGCTGCGCCGGGCGGCGTTTGGCAGTCACTGCTGGCGCCCGACTATTTGCGCCAGCGCGCCGGTCTGATCGGGCCGCGCAGCATGGGCGTGGCCCGCGCCGGTCAGCCGGTGCCGCAGCGAATCGGCTGGGCACCGCAAGCCGAGCAGCCCGAGTTCGGCACCAGCCACATCAGCGTGGTGGACGCTGCCGGCCGTGCGGTGGCCATGACCACCTCGATCGAATCCGGCTTCGGTGCGCGTTTGATGAGCGACGGCGGCACCGGCTTGGCCGGCGGCTTCTTGCTCAACAACCAGTTGACCGACTTTGCCCTGCAGCCGCGCGGTGCCGACGGCCTGCCGGTGGCCAACCGGGTCGAGGGCGGCAAGCGGCCCCGCTCCAGCATGAGCCCGACGCTGGTGTTTGATCGCAGTGACGGCCGCTTGCTGATGAGCTTGGGTTCACCCGGCGGCCCGGCCATCATCCACTTCGTCGCCAAGACGCTGATCGCCACACACGACTGGGGCATGGACGCCCAGCAAGCGATCAACCTGCCCAATTTCGGCTCGTTCAACGGGCCCACGGTGCTGGAGCAGGGCTTCTTCCCGGCCAGCACTGCCGCCGGCCTGCGCGCGCTGGGCCACCGAGTCTTCGAGACCGACCTGCCCAGCGGACTGCAAGCGATTCAGCGCCGGGGCAGCGGCTGGTTTGGGGCTGCCGATCCGCGCCGCGACGGCGTCGTACGCGGCGATTGAGGGCGCGCATCTCGGGCCCCTGTCGGGCTCCAGCGTTCATGGGGAAATAGTGGACTCGCCTGTTCATCTGTAGGGCGGGTCGCGACCCTCGTGTGGCCGACGGTGGCCCCGGTCTGACGGCAAGCCGGTTCCTGACGGCACGGCGCTGCCCCTGCCGGAATCGCTCGCGGGTCTCGACCCGCTCTAGGAGTCTGCGCGGCAGAAGGCGGCGACAAGCGAAAGGTGGCCCCAGCGAGGACAGTTTTTGCCGGATTTGAAGCTTCATAGCTCCGCTATGGGGCGAAAAGACGGTGAAAAATGGACCGCTGCGGCCGCCTTGCAGCCGCCGATC
>CANFYD010000317.1 GCA_947450745.1 Burkholderiales bacterium | reverse complement strand
CCCAGCGAGGACAGTTTTTGCCGGATTTGAAGCTTCATAGCTCCGCTATGGGGCGAAAAGACGGTGTTCTCGAAGAGCGGCGAAGCCAAAAATGGACCGCTGCGGCCGCCTTGCAGCCGCCGATCCTTCTGCCGCGCAGACTCCTAGGCTACTCGCTCCGCTCCGCTCCGCTTCAGCTTAGGGCTGGGCCGCAAGTTGCGCGCTGTTGCCAATATCTGGCGCCGTGGCTGACGCCTTCGCGATTCGAGCGGAGTCTCTCATCAGACGCTCCGCTGCAAGCTCCAGAAAGAAGAATCCAAACTTGGGATTCTGGTAACAGGGTTGAAGGGACTCAGCACTCGCACAGCTCCGTTTTCGCCTAGCGCGCTAACGGTATCCCAGCGATGAGTTCCACGTCGCCGCTTTGGAAAGGACACGTCCAAACGGAGTGACTCATTCGTACTCAAGTTATTCAGCCGGGCTTCGGTTCGGCCACGCTCAGTTGCAGCCCGTCGTGTTGCTTTGGCGGCGGTTCAAGACAGCAGCCGCACCAATGCATCCGGGTGAATGCCCAGGCCGGTCAGGCCGGCCACGCCCATCAGCACGCCGAATCCTGTGGGTACCAGCGCGGCCCAGTACAGCGCGGGCAGGCCGGTCAGGGCCGTCACCGCCAGCATCGCAATGGCGATGGCGATCAGCGCATCGGAAAGGTCGAACTGGTCGTCGCGGTAGTTCAGCGCATCGTAGGCTTTTTGGTCCTGCTCGGCTGCGCTCTTCATCGCCTCCTTTTTGGTCAACTGGTCCAGCGCCAGCGCGCGGTATTTGGCGATGGCCGCCGCGTAGTTGGGTGCGGCAGCGGCCGGCGCGCCGAGCTGCGCCAACTCCAGTTGGACCAGCGTCGCCTCGGCGATTTCCTGGCGCAGATTGCGCGCCTGGTAATAGGCCCAGTGGTCGAGTTTGTCCGCTTGCGCCTGCTGCATCGCCTGCACGATGTTGTCGTCCTTGACCTTGCAAATGCCCATGAAGGTGGCCAGCAGAGCGACGGTGATCGCCACTGCCGCGTTCAACCAGGGCGCGGCGGTCTTGACGGGCCGAGCATCGGCTTGGCTGGCGTGGTCAATGATTTCTTGCGGGTCGAGTTCCATCGGCAGTCTCGGTTGTCATTAGCGCTTCAGCGCATTTCGCGCCAGTCGTAGTCGCGCTGCGGCGGCTCGCATTGGAAGGGCTTGAGCTCTGGCTTCTTTACGGCAGCGCATTCCTCCAGCCATTCGGTGCCCAGCGGGTGGTGGAACTCCAGCAGCCGCTGCACCACGTAACGGGCGCGGTCGTCGTCGCCGCTGGCGTGCAGGGACAGCGCCCAGGCCTTCATCAAGCGCGCGTCGATCAGGTGGTGCGCCGTCTGCCGGGTCGCTTGCAGCGCTGCGGGGCCGGCACCCAGGCTGGTGGCGGCGGCGTAATCGGCCTGCGGTGCAAACAGCGGCGAGCGCTGGCCAATGGCGATCCGCTCCGTCAACGGGGCGGCGTTGGCCGATGGCGCGTAAATATCCACCAAGCGCAGATAGTCCCAAACGGCGAACAGGCTGGCCACCACCAGCAAGCCGCCGGCGAGGTTCAGGAAGGGGATGGCGGGTTCGGCTTGGCGTGGGTTCGGTGCTTGCGGCCGACCCAGCGCCAAACCGAAGGCAAACGCCGTCGGCAGCAGGAAGTAGGCATACCAGAGCGGATATTCCAGCAAGCTGTGCAGACCGATCATCAGCACCAGCATGAAGGCGCAGCGCCGCATCACGCTCTGCTCGCCCTGCGCCTGCACGCTGGTCCGCCAAGCGCGCCAGAGCGACCAGCTCAGCAGACCCAGAATGGTCAGGCTCAGCGGCAGACCCAGCTCCACCGCCAACTGCATCGGCAGGTTGTGGGTGTGATCAAAAAACGCGATCGGGCGCTGCGGGAACGGCGTCATGCTCCAAGCCAGATTGAACTCGCCCCAGCCGACGCCGGTCAGCGGGTTGCGCTTGAGCAGCTCCCAGGCATTGCTCAGAATCGCCATCCGCGCCGGTGACCCGGCCCCTTCCGCCAGCCGCGATTCAGCGCCGAGCGCATGGCCGCCGCCGCTGCTGGCCCACAGCGACAGCAGCCACCAGCACAGTGCCAACATCAGCGGCGTGGCCAGCAGCGCCCAGCGCGAGCGGCGCTGCAGCTTGCGGTCCAGCACGCCCCAAGCCGCCAGGACAAGGACGCCGAGCACGCCGGTGCGCGAGGCGCTCAGCACCACGCCCAGCACCAAGCCACACAAAAGCACCGGCAGCAGCCACTGGCCGCCCACAGCCTTGAAGCGGCCACGATCCGCCAGATACACGGCGGCCACGCACGACCACATCAGCAAGCTGGCCAGATGATTCGGCTGCCGCATATTGCCAACGGCGCGGCCCGGAATACCCGAACGGGCAATCACCTGCCCATCGGCCCAGGCCGGCATGAAGACCTGCACCAAGCCGACCAGCAAACTCAGCAGCCCGGCCGCCAGCAGCCCCCAGCACAGCGCCTCGAACCAGCGCAGGCGGCCGGCATCATTCAGCCCCTGGCCCGCCAGCAGCAGCGCCAGCGCGGCACCGAGCATCCCGCTGCCGGACAAAGCCAGCCCCAGCGGCAGCCCCGCCCACCCCCATGACACCCACGGTGCCAGCACCAGCAGCCCCAGCGCCCAGGCCGCCGGCCCGGTCTGCCAGCGCGGCTGCGTCTGGCTGATGACCATCAGCACCAAACCCCAGCCGGCCAGCGCCGCCAGTTGATTGAACAGCGTGGCCGAAGGTGTCAGGTTGAAAGCCAGCAATGGTGCCGCCACGCAGGCCAGCAGCATGACTGGAAGGGTGAGCCCGCTGGCCGGCAAGCCGGTCGGGGATCGAGAAGTAGAGGCGTTAGACATGGGGCCGGATCATCACATGCTCAGCAGATTCCAGGCCCGTGTTGGCAGCGGTCGAGCGGCGAGAAAGGCAGGAAAGGCAGGAAAGGCGGGAAATTGAGACGCATCAATTCGCCGAATTTAAAAAAAGTTTGTGCGATATGCGGTTTTTTTGCGGGTGACTCCCCCTGTGTAGGGGGTGATCCGCCGTTTTTTAAGAGCACTTTCAGGCTGATTGTAGAAACTGCAAACCTCGAATTTGAAGGTGCTGAAAGTGCCGAAAGTGCTGAAGTTTGTTCTGCTTCACCCGCGCAGTTGAGTCAGCCTCGCTGGCTGCTTGGGGCTTCGTTTTTCAAGGATCAAAGACATGAGCCATCGTCATTTGTCAACAGCTCCGCGCCACCGGTCAAGCGGTTTCACTCTGCTCGAACTGTTGGTGGTGATGGTCATCATCGGCCTGCTGGCCAGCATCGTGGCACCGCAATACTTTGCACAGATCGGCAAAAGTAATGAAAAGGTAGCGCGCGCGCAGATCGAGGCCTTTGGCCAAGCGCTCGACCAATACAGGCTGGACGCCGGTCTTTATCCGAGCACCGAGCAAGGGTTGGCCGCCTTGCGGATGGCACCGACCAATGTGCCGCGCTGGCGTGGCCCGTACTTGAAGCGGGATGTCCCGAACGACCCCTGGGGCAAGTCCTACCAATACCGTGCGCCAGGCCAGCATGGCGACTATGACCTGCTCAGTCTGGGTGCTGATGGGCAGCCCGGCGGCGAAGGGGAGGCCAGCGATGTCACCTCCTGGTAATCCGGTCAACCCGCTTGGCTCTGGCCTTCCTGGCAAGGCGGTACCGCGCACGCAGCGGCCCGGTCCGGCTCGGCCAGTTCAGCCAAAGCCAGGGCTGGCCCAGCGCGCCCCGGTCTGGCTCGATGAAGAGCGGTTCGCCGAGGACATGAGCTTGATGTTGAGCTCCGGCCTGTCCTTGATGGACAGCTTGAAGACCTTGTGCGAGCGTGCCGGCCCTGCTGCTGTTCAGCCGCTTGAATTGGTGGTGGCCCGCTTGATGCAGGGCGAATCGCTGTCCCAGGCGATGCACAGCAGCCAAGCCTTTCGACCGGCCTTGCTGGCCTGCGTCCGCGCCAGTGAAATGACCGGCGATATGGCCGACAGTTTGCAGCGCTATGCGGTCAATGCCGCGCGGCTGCGGGTGCTGCGGTCGCGGCTGGTGTCAGCGCTTGTCTACCCGGCGCTGCTGGTGTCGGTGGCGGCGGCGGTGGTGGTGTTTCTGCTGGTTTTTGTGGTGCCGCGCTTTGCCTTGGTGCTGGAGGCCAGCGCCCGCGACATGCCGCCCACCTCGCGGGCGCTGATCGCGGTGGGCCGCACCTTGGGTGCCATACCCAGCGTGGCTTGGCTGGCACTGGCTGGGCTGGTGCTGTGGGCAGTCGTCGCCTTGGTGCAAGCGGCTCGCGAGCGCCGACTCGAAGCACGGCTGACCGACTTGGCCGCCGGCATTCCCGGCATCCGCGACATCGTGCGGGCCTTTGGCCACAGCCAGTTTGCCCGCAGCGGCGCGATGTTGGTGCGCTCCGGCGTGCCGGTGCTGCGCGCCCTGGCCATGTGCCGCGCGCTGCTGGTCGGCAGCGACCGCAGCGGCCTCGACCGCGCATTGGCGGTGGCGTCTGCCGGAGCGCCGTTGGCCAACGCCTTGTACGAGCAGGGCCTGGTCGACAAGCTGGGCTTGCGGGTGCTGCGGGTGGCCGAGCAGACCGGCGCGCTGGAAGCGGCGCTGGAGCGTCTGGCCGACGTGCATGACCGCACGCTGGAGCGCACGCTGGACCGCGTCAGCCGCTTGGTCGAACCGTTGCTGATGCTGGGCATTGGCCTGGTGGTCGGCGGCATTGTCGTGCTGATGTATTTGCCGATCTTTCAACTGGCTTCGAGCATCTGATGAACATTGAACCGAACCCGCCGCTGGACAGCGCTGCACTGCCCACCCACGTTCAACAAGTGGCCGAGCGCTTGCGTCTGCGCCACGCGGCCGTCCAGGCTTTGCAGCCTGCCAACCGGCCCGATGCCGAACCGGTGCTCGATGTGGCCCGCTGGATGTCGCGCAGCAGCGGCATGCCGGTGGCCGACCTCGCGCGCTGGCGCACCGAGGACATCGATGTGGCGCTGGTGCCGTTTGCAGAAGGGCAGCGGCGCTTGTGTGCCGCTTTGCGCACCGCGCAGGGTCTGGTGGAGATCGTCATCGCCGACCCGTTCGACCGGACGGTGCGGGGCTGGCTGGAAGCGCGCGTGCGGGCGGCCGGCCACCCCGCGACACGCTGGTCGGTGGCGGCACCGGACGAGCTGATGGCGCTGT
>CANFYD010000316.1 GCA_947450745.1 Burkholderiales bacterium | reverse complement strand
CGGCGAGTTGAACGTCGCTTAAGGGTCGAGTCCTCCCAGTCACGACAGGCTCCTTCCGCGCCGGCAAGCGTAAAAGACCGCGCTGCGGCGGTGACCTCGCCAAGGGGCCGGTCATGTACCGACACTGACCTGCCTCGCGGTCAGTGCCACCGAAGTGAATTGATGCGCGCGAAGCCGAGAGTGCGAACGAACTCCGCATAGCTCGCCAGCAGTTGTGCAGAGGATCCTAAAGGGCGCGCGGCGATTAATTTTTGATTAATTCGGCGTGAACTTGCTTGCGGCTCAATGAACCCGCAGCACCTCAAACTGCTGTCGGATTGCAGCGACCTGTATCGACACCTCGTCACCCTCGCCTTTGCCCAGCATGGCCCTGCCCAACGGGGCTTCGCTGCTGATGACCTGAACGAGCTGAGCGCCGCTGAACAACTTCATGCTGCCCCCATCCGGGCCGAGAAAGAGCTGTTGCTGCTGGTCGTCGGCACCCACCAGGCAGACAAGCGCGCCGAGCTGAATGCCTTTGCTGGCGTCGTAGGGGAGCGGGCGGAATTGGCGCCAATTGAACATCGCCTGGCGGATGGCATCGGCGCGACGAGCTTGGCCGGCAGCCAAATAGGCGGCTTCGAGACCCAAGGTGTCGTATTTGTTCTCGGCGATGTTTTCTTCGTGAGTCGCCGTCTCATGGGCCGCCCGCGCTGCCTGTTCGGCTTGCAGCAGGTCTTCGGTGAGCCGTTCCAGCACGTGCTGCTGCAGACACAATTTATCCATATTGAAAGGTAGGTATCTCGACCAAGCGGGGTGTCACGAACAAGCAGGGATTTTGATTATGAAGGGCTCCGCCAGCTTTCGACACTTCTGTTGACTGCAGGTCAACTTCAGCCATGGGCACGTACCGGCCGCTCAAGAGCGTTTCGCAGTGAACCTTCGCGGACTGCCTTACTTGGCTAAATCGAATATGAATGGGTGGACGATTCAAAACGGGATCGATGACTGGGCAGGAACGGGTTTCCGTTTTACTGCGGATGTGACGGGCTCGCCTGCCGCAGCGGTTGCTGCGCAGCGCCCTCTAAGATTTGAGGCCCGGCGGCCTGAATTTGAACAGCGAGAACGACGTGCCACCAAGCTGACGCCTGGCAGCGACTGGCACGACGGTCGAGTTGTAACCGATCAGGTCACTTCAGCGGCCCGGCAGCGGGCGCGGATGGTGCCAGGGGTGGCGATCTGGCCGGCGGGGTGCGAATGCAGCGCAGCGAAGGAAGCACAACGCCGGTCAGTTCGCCAAGCGGGCTCGTTCACGCAAAGTGGGAATGAATCCAAGCCCGCGCTCCCCTGGCACGGGAACGGGCCGCTGAAATGATGGCGGGCAAGGCCCGCCTGACTTGGCACTACGGTGTCGCGACTTCGAGCGCTCTGATGACAAAGCAATGAGCAGCGGCTCGCCACTTCCAGTTGAACACCGCCATCTTCATCAAAGTTCGCGGGAAGCCGGGCAACAAAAAATCCCCTACTCGGTCGTCCTTTTGTCCATCACCAGTTCAAACCACGCCACATCTGACGCGATCAAGGCCTTGGACTTCTCTTGCTCGTCGTCGTCAAGAAAAGTGACGCTGCGCAAGCGAGACTTCACGATGGGCAGCGACACCACGCCGGCCAGGATGCCTGCCTGAATCCACCGGCGGTCACGTGGCTCGCCCCGCGCGTACTTGGACAACGCAGCGTCGTTCGGGTCCAAAAACCAGGCGAGCAAGCCGCCGCGCTCGACCAAGATCAGCCGGTCAGCCCAGCCATCAGGAAGGGTAGGCAAACCGGGTGCCACAGCATCCAAGTAGTAGCCTGATTTCTGGTGATAGTCGGAATTTTCGCCAAGCGCTTTGACGACGTCATAGATTCGACCGGGATCGGTCTTGGTATAACAATCGATGTCGTTGGACAAGGTCATGCTCTCCGGGATGTCGAAGTGTCCCTCCAAGCCCAAGATCGACAAGCTGCCAACAACGACAAACTCACGATGTTTCGAGAGTTTGCGAGCCTCCTCGAAAGCGGCGAACAAGGCGTCAAGATTCATGCATGGTTTCCTATCCACGGGGAGTTCTGCCGCAGCGCCGTGCCCCACCCGCCCAGATCCGAGGTGATCGCTGCGGCAATCTGCGGCGCCGACTGGCCCAGAATCTCCGACCATCTGTCGATGTAATCGCGGCTGCACAGCCGCTCGGACCGCCAGCGTTCAACTGTGACTTTGGCCTGTTCTAGCAAGGCCTCCCGCGTCTCAGCCGGCAGGGTCACAAGATCAAACGCGATGCGCTGATGGCGGATCAACCGGTCCTTCTCGACCAACGCCTGATTGAGGCGCGCTAGGCGGCGCTCCGCGAGTACATCTACGGCACCTGCAGGTTTGAAAAACTCCGGGGCCATGATGAGCGCCTGAACCTTGCCATGCTTCTCAATCGCTACGGGCCCGTTGCCTGCAGCCATCAGCAACTTGCCAAAGCTCTGCTTGGCACTGGTCGACGAGAACTGTTCCATATAAGCACACCGCTAGACTTTAATTTGTCCATTTTACTAATAAATGGACAAATTATGGCAAATTCTCAGTGCTCGCCTCTACTCGCTGGCCAAGAGACGGCTCGGTACTTGGTCAGTGGCCTGAGTCTTTGCACTATTTGAAGCAGGTCAAGCGGCGAACCCGGCTGACTGGGTCTGCAGCCCGTGGCCAACAGCTAATGACCTGCGTTGACGCGGGGCGGGCTGGACCGAATGGGATCACTCTGCGTTTTGCCCGCGGCCCGGCATCGGGGGTGGCGGGTGCCAAGGGTGGCGATCTGGCCGGTGGGGGCGACCACAGCGCAGCGAAGGAAGCACAGCGCCGGTCAGTTCGCCAAGCGGGCTCGTTCATGCGCAGCGGGAATGAATCCAAGCCCGCGCTTCCCAGGCACTGGAACGGACCGCTTCAATGATGGCGGGCAGGCCCGCCTAATTTGGCATCTTGAGAACGCAATGAGGATCGGGGCATTTTTCCGCTGACTTCGAGTGCCGCCAGGGACCATGGATGACGGAGGCTTCCAGGTGCCGTGTGCTTGGATACGAACTCTGTGCGAGAACTATCCGAACGTGGTCCGCTGACTGCATTGGGCGACTGCTAGAGCGCGGAAGGGTATGACTCCGATGAGCGGCCTCATGTGAGTCGGGTATCGCTTAGGGGATTTGCAGTGCCGGAGTCTGTATCAAACGCCCTGCAAATGTGCTCCGAAGCGCTCGCTCCCGTAAAACTGGCACTGGCACTGTGTCTTCGAACTGTCCAAAGAAATTCTTTACAGTCTCTTGGCATCGTCAAAAAAACTGACACCAGACTGGCACCAGACTGGCACCAGCATAAACCATGAAAAAAGCACTTGGAACCTTTCGGCGCTAAGTGCTTGATTTCATTCTTATTTTTGGTGGGCCCTGAGTGACTCGAACACTCGACCTACGGATTAAGAGTCCGCTGCTCTACCAACTGAGCTAAGAGCCCTCACGAGTTCTGAATGTTGAAACATTCAGAACTTGGGCTTGTTGAAGCTTTTTGAGCTTTTTCGAGCCGTCAAAATTTTATGGTGGGTTGTGCGGGACTCGAACCTGCGACCTACGGATTAAAAGTCCGCTGCTCTACCAACTGAGCTAACAACCCTTCCAGTGAAGCCCTCTATTCTAATGCGACTTTTAAGTTCAGCGCAAGCCTTTTTGGTGAATCTTTTAAATGAATCTTCACCAGCTCGGCGGCGGCGGCCATTCCGAAGCTGGCGGTGACCGCCACACTGGAACCGTAGCCATGGCAATTGAGGCTGCCATCGACATCCCCGACGGCGCAGACGAGCGCGTCAGCTTCGTCTGACTCCAAAGTAACTGCATCCAAGCCAGCGACGGCCGCCGCTCCCTTCGCGCCTGCTACTGACTCAGCTGCAGGCCGAAGCACCGGCTCGCGCGAGAACACGCAAGCCACGTCGAACTTGCCCTTCTTCGGCGCGCCATATTGCTTGCGCAAGCGCTGGCGCAGCGAGGCCAGCAGCGGGTCGTGGCTGGTATCGGCCAAGTCTTCGACGCGCATCAGTTGGGGCTCGCGCTTGCCACCGGCTGCACCGACGGTCACAAAGGGCAAGCGCAGGTCGCGCGCCCAAGCGGCCAGGCAAGCCTTGGCCCGAATTTGGTCGCAAGCATCGACGAGTCCGTCCAGCGCCGGGGCAGACTCTCCCAGCAGGGCCGGCCAGTTCTGCTCGTCGACAAACTCTTCAATCACCGTCACGGCGCAGCCGGGGTGGATGTCCAGCACACGCAGACGCAGCGCTTCGGCCTTGGCCATGCCGACGGTAGAACCCAGCGCTTGCACTTGGCGGTTGATGTTCGATTCCGACACTTGGTCGAGGTCGATCAGAGTCAGCGCGGCCACGCCGGAGCGGGCCAGCGCCTCCACCACCCAAGACCCGACACCGCCCAAGCCCACCACGGCAAAATGTGCGGTCCGCAGGCGTTGATAGTCGGCCTCGCCGTACAAGCGGCGCAGGCCGCCAAAACGGCGCTCGGCATCGGCGTCGATATTTGCAGCAGCAATCGGGGCAGACAGCGCATCGACTGGCAGCGAGACAGTCATAGCGAGCGCTCCAAGCGCCAGACTTGGAAGCGCAGCGCCAGCACCGCGCCGGCCAAGATGGCAGCGACAGCGATGAAGCTGCCCAAGCTCAACGTGGACAGGCCGGACAGGCCCTGGCCAATCGTGCAGCCCATCGCCACCACGCCGCCCACGCCCATCAACACCGCGCCAATCAGGTGGTTGCTGGTGTCCTCAACGCCGCGAAAGGCCTCCCAGCGGAAGCTGCGGGTCAGCAGCGCGTAAATGCAGGAGCCAACGGCGACGCCGACCGTGCTGACGATCGCGATCGTCAGCACCTTGCTGGTGTCGCTGAAGAACATCAGCCAGTCCAGCGTCAAGGCGGCGGGGGCCACAAAGGTCAGCGCATCCATGCGCTGCGCCGAAGTAGCCCGGATGAACGCTTCTTGCAAGGTATTGGGGTCTTCGGCCACATAGCCCAGCCGCCCCGTCACCCACCAGATGCCGACAACTACCGCCCCGGTGCCCACTCCGCCCAGCAACACATCGACATTGCGGGCCTCGGCAGACCACAGCGACCACAACACCAGCGCCAAGCCGATTCCACCACCCAGCCACAACGCCAGTTGCGGTGTGCTCAGACCCAGGGCCGGTGCCAGGAT
>CANFYD010000315.1 GCA_947450745.1 Burkholderiales bacterium | reverse complement strand
TGACCGGGCAGCGCTATCTTGCAGAAATCCTGGAGGTGGGGGGCTCGCGTGATGCTGCGGTTAACTTCATGGCGTTTCGAGGCCGTGCCGTGCAGACCGACGCCCTGTTGCGGCAGCGCAGCCTACGTCGAGAGGCTTTTGCAGCGGCAACTCACGCAATTTTTTCTGACTGACCCAATCCAAGACATATTCGCTTGATGCCCTCGCCGATCTACGTTGTTCAACAATTTGAGAAGCCTATTTCAATGAGCTTGCACTGACATTCCCTATGGTGTTGGCTGCTGCCCCTGCGCATGGGGGAGGGGGCGGCCCGGATTTTGTGCCACCCATCCTTGAAGCAGACTGCTGTTCCATCTGAGTTCGTCTGCATAGGGCAATTAATGAAGAATTTTCGCCATGCCGTGGTCGTAGCGACCGCAATCATTGGCCATGCAAGTTCAGCTCAAGCGCAGACAGCGCCTTTCGTGGCGGACGTCAGTGGAGCGCTCAGCCTTTCGAGCGCTGTGGGCCTGGGATGGAACGAGGTACAGACCTACCAAATTGGAGCCAGCGCCCATATCACCGCCGTCACGTATGACGTGACCATCACCGCCTTCGAACCGAGCACACTTCACGAGGCCATGCTGGAAATTGCCGGTAGCGATCCAGAAAATGGCGGAACGGTCATCATCCCGCGACGGAGTATTTTCGAATCGGGTACTCAGACTTTCCGTGGCAGCGTGGACTTCGTCAGTCGTGGCTACGACTTCTGGACTGGGGATGATGGCATGTTGCGGCTGGAATTTTTCGAAGGGTACGAAGACTTGATTGGCGGTGTCGGCGGTCTTCCGAATGCGATCTGGAGAAGCGGCACTCTGTCTTTCCAGTACACGCCAGCGGCTACCCTTCCGGTACCCGAACCGGCGACCTGGACGATGATGTTGCCGGGCTGTTGTGCCACCGCCATGGCGACTCGCAGCCGACGTCGGAAGTCCGCATTGGCCTGAACATAGTCAGGCGGTGCCGCGTACCGGCCAGGCACAGGCCGTAGATGCGCTGCCCCAACCGAGTCCGCCAAGCACTGAAGATGATGGCGATGAGCCTGTCGCACAGTGACTCGGCGCTCGAAGGCTTGTATCGCCGGTTACCCAGTCGAATGAACGAGCCGAGCGCCAACACTTCTTCTGCCCATGAGCTGGCGCGAATGGTCTACTTCCTGCGTACCCGGGGTAAAGCCTTTGTCGATCACGGTCAGCAACGTTACGAAGAGCAGCAACGCGATCGCAACATTGCATCTCTCACCCGCCCCGCCGACGCGCTTGGCTCCCATATCAATCCGACCGCCGCGCTGGCGTGAAACGGGCACAAACTGTTTTGTTTCTTGGGAAATTTCCGGGCTAGGCCCCAGCTGCCAAAGCAGGGTTTGCCGGGCTTGGTCGACGCGGGGTTGGCGCAGTGCGGTGGGCGTCCAAACTAGGTAATAGCTGAGTTGGGTGGAGGCCATCGGGGCAAGTATTTCTTGAATATCGCCGCGCTCGATGTCGGCACGACAGAGATAGTCGGACATGGCCGTCCAGCCGTACCCTTTGATGAACACGCTGCGCAGTCTGCGCAAATCTTTGCCGATCAGGGCTGGTGCCAAGGGTTGCGAACCCATGCCGTTCCTGTCCAGCCAAGCGTCGATGAGCGGCAGGTCCAGGTTGCAGGCCAGCAGCGGCTCCAGGATCAGGGCGGCCTTGAGATCGCCAGCCGCCTGCAGCCGGCTGGCCACCGCAGGGGCGGCGACCACCGGCACCCGCTAGGTATGGATCAGCTCGCAGCGCAGTTGCTCGTCGGTGGTTGCGTAGGCCGAAATGCCGAGATCGGCGTCACCGTCGATCAACATCTGGCGGATAAGCTCCCGGTCACCCGCCCGCAAGCGAATGCACATGCCCAGCTCCAACAAGGGGATGAGCTGGGGTGCCACTACCGCGGTTAGAAAGTCCACATGGCCCACCACCTGCAGCGCGATGGCCCTGACGTCTTCGAGCATCGCGCTGCGGCCGGTGTTCCTGGTAGTCGCGCTGGCGGTGGCAGCCAAGGGGGCGTTCGGCGTGCTGTTCGTGCTGCCTCTGGCGGGGCTGACCTTTCGGGAGCTGAGCGACCCGCATTTTGGCCCAGACTACCAGCTCAAGAATCTGCTGCACCATCTGATGATCTCCACCGGTATAGCGCTGGCGGCCCTGGGCTTGGCGCCGGGGCTGCAGGGCGCTCCGGCGATCGCGCTTGCCTGTGCCCGCCTGTTCGGCGCATTGGGGCTGGTCAGCGCGCTGCTAATGGTCTATGGGGCGCTGCAGCGCCGGCTGCGCTGAGCTGGCCTACTGTTGCTGGGTGAACAGCGCTTCCCCGACGGCGCGCAGGACATGATGCGACGGCATCATGGGCTCGCTGAGGATGCTCTTTTCCAGCCACCAGAAGTTAAAAAAGTACCGCTCCCTATTGGTTTCGGCAACGATTGTTTTGCGTTCGACGCCGATCGCTGGCCCGAGCGCCGGCCGCGTCTCGCCGATGCGCGGCAGACCTTGCTTCAAAGCCAGGCTGATGCGCTTGCCCAGCGTACAAATTAATGTATGATTGAGTACATACTCATTTAATAATGCAAGCGAATATTAGCGGTATACAAGCCGAATACCTATCGCGTTCATTGCTGCGCGTTGCAACGCTGGCCTTGGCCCGCTAGAGCCTCAGAGCCTCAGGGCCTCGAAGGTGCAAGACTGCAATTCGCTGGCTTTCGACTTGGTGTGGCAAACCTGGGGCCGATGATTGGGTGCTGCCAGCCGCATTGTTTTTGATGAGTGTTTACGACATACCCAAACCCTGGCCAATGTTGTGCCAGGCCAACTTCACCAGAGTCCATCCGGACTTTGGCATCTCAGCGACTGAAAGAAATTGAATCATGCGCATCGCAATCTTGGGAACCGGCTTGATGGGCTCGGCATTGGCCGAAAGTCTGATCCTGGCGGGTCATGACATCGTGGTCTATAACCGCACAGCCAGCAAGACACAAGCCTTGGTGGAGTTGGGTGCTTCGGCGGCGTTGACTGTTGCCGAAGCGCTGACGGCTACCGACGCGGTCATTGCCGTGCTGCCCGACGCAGACAGTCTGCGCGCCTTGCTGTTGGCTGAAGGGACGCGGGCCAGTCTGCTGGGGCGCCGGGTGTTGAACGCGTCGACGACCAAGCCTGAACAGATCATCCAAATCGCCACTGAGGTGGCGCACAACGGTGGCCATCTGGCCGAGGTCTCCATCATGGTGGGTCCCGATGCCTTGCGCGCAAAGCAGGCTCAGTTCATCCTTGGCGCCGCGCCCGAGGATGCCTCCTTCTGGACTGAACTGTTGCAGGGCGTCGCCTCACGCGTGGACCTGGCCGGCGGCGTCGGTGCTGCGTCCAACGCAGAAACCCCCATTTTGCTGGCATCGATGTTCGGCGTCGTGACGGCGGCATATGCCGCGGCGGCGGCGATCAAGCTGAATATCCCGCAGGCCATCAGCGAGCATTACATCGGAATGTCGGTGCCCGGCGCCGAATATCTGCTGCCCAATCTGCTGTCTCGCAACTACGAGCAATGCATGGCGTCTGTAGATAACTTCGCCGTGGTGTCCGAAACTGCTTTGGCCGCTGCGCGCAAGCTCGAACTGCCGGATCAGGTCTTGGTCGGCATCAGCGCCTTGTTTGCCGAAGCGCAGCGCCGCGGCTTTGGCGCCCAAGATGGGACGGCTATCGGCGAAGTGTTGTTGAAGCCTTGAAGCCGCGCCGGCCCGCGCATTGAGCCCGACTTGCTGCCTGACGCGCTTCAGCAGCATGTATGGCGAAGCTGAAGCGGCTTGGCGTCAATCGCAAAATTGCATATAATGAGCGAATACTCATTTATTTTTGAAATCTTCCATCATGGCTCGCCCGCGAAGTGAAGACAAACACCTGGCGCTGCTGCGTGCGGCGACCGAGGTAATCGCTGCCCAAGGCCTGGGTGCTTCCACAGCGTCGATCGCCAAACTCGCCGGTGTGGCCGAAGGCACGCTGTTCCGCTATTTCGCGACCAAGGATGTGTTGCTGGCTGCGGTGTTCGAACATCTGATCGAAGCGATGGAGGCTTGTTTCACCGTCGGCTACGAGGCCAACGCCCCCGTCAAGCAGCGGACCCTGGTCATGTGGAACAACTATGTCGATTGGGGTATTGCCCACCCTGCAGCCTATGCCACGATGAACCAACTGGCGGTTTCCGCAAAGCTCGCTCCCGAGCAGCTGGAGAAGGCCATAAAGCTATGCGGTGATGTGGGTATCCGGCCCGAGCCGGCACCGTTCGAGGGGCTCAGTAGCGCGGAGGCTTCGGAGTTCATGGACGCGGTCCTGACATCAATCGCCAACACCACCATCGGTCTTGCAACGGTCAGGCCCGGCCTCACCGGTGCATACAAGGCAGCTGGCTTCGAAATGATGTGGCAGGCCATCACGCCTCACTAGGCACAACGCTGACCTCGTCAGCGTTTCTTTGATGTTATTAAATGCGTATGTATTCACTCTATTTATTCCATAGGGCTTTGGCAGCCAAGGCGGGGCGGCCTTGAAGCGCGCAGCCACGCCATGCCGTTCGCGCTTTCTCTGCTTGGACGTCGTCTCGAGCATGCTGTTGTTCGCGAGCGGCTGCGCCACAGTGCAGCCACTGCCCGTCCTGACCGAAAACGCGCAGCTGCCAGCCCATTGGACAGCGGCATTGCCAGCCGCCGACCGGTCCACGGCCTTGCAGACCTGGTGGCAGTCGCTGTTGAAGTCAGTTAACTCGGCTAGCCAGGTCATTGATCGATGCTAGCGCGGCTTTTTTGGTCGAGCCAATACCGCAGCCAGATCGGTACCGTGACTTAGAAGTCGGCCACCAGCGCGTGAGATATCGATGGCCAGGGTCAGCCGGGGCCTTCCCATCGAGCACCGGTACCACGGGTCGACGACGAAGGCGTCGGCTTGGGTGTGGTCGATCTGAACGATGTCGAGCACCGGTTTGACATTGAAGTTGCCCGGGGCCTTCTGGTACTTGGGGTCTTTGGCAAGCAGAGCTTGCTGCTCATCACGATACAGCGCCCATCGCTCGGCCATGGTATTGCGCGACGGCTGGGGAAGGCCTGCATCCGTGCAGCGCTGGCCGACTTCATTGCAGGGGTCGAGCAACGGATGGGCCAGATGGTTTTGCTGGGGCATCCACGGGTGAAGTGCGATTTGCACGATGGCTTCG
>CANFYD010000314.1 GCA_947450745.1 Burkholderiales bacterium | reverse complement strand
TCGGCGTGAGCCATAGCTGTTGAAGTCGGGCTTCAACACGCCTTGTGCGCGCAGGTACTGGCCGGCCGGCGAGCTTTCCTGGATCGAGCCGGCGGGGGAGATGTGGTCGGTGGTGATCGAGTCGCCGAACATCGCCATGATGCGGGCACCGCTGACGCCTGCCTGGCTGAAAGTCGGTTCGAGCTTGAAGTCTTCAAAAAACGGCGGCTCGGCGATATAGCTGCTGGCCGGCCAGTTGTAGACCTGACCCTCGACACCTTCGATGTTCTGCCAGAGTTTGCCGGGCTTGCTGGCCACCAGGGCGTAGTTGGCACGGAACGCTTTCGGGTCCATCGCATGCTTCATCAGCGCGTGGATTTCATCGCTGCTGGGCCAGATGTCGCCCAAGAAGATGTCCCGGCCTTTCTTGCCGTTCGGTCCTTTCAGCGTGCTTTGGCCAATCGGCTGCGTCATCAGGTCCACCATCACATTGCCAGCCAGTGCGTAGGCCACGACCAGTGGCGGCGAGCCCAAGAAGTTGGCCTTCAGGTTCGGGTGAATGCGCGCTTCGAAGTTGCGGTTGCCCGACAGGACGGCCGCGCAGACCAGGTCGTTGTCGTTGATCGCTTGGTTGATTTCGGCGGTCAAGTCGCCAGAATTCCCGATGCAAGTGGTGCAGCCGTAAGCCGCCACGTTGAAGCCGAGCTTTTCCAGGTAGGGCAGCAGGCCGGCGCGCTCCAGGTATTCGGTCACGACGCGCGAGCCTGGGGCCAGCGAGGTCTTGATGTGCGGTGCCACCTTCAGCCCAGCCTCAACTGCTTTTTTGGCCAGCAGGCCGGCCGCCAGCATCACGCTGGGGTTGGAGGTGTTGGTGCAGGAGGTGATGGCTGCAATCAACACGTCGCCGTTGCCGATCTCCAAGCCGCTGGCGGTCGGGTAGCGCTGCAGCAGTTTGTCCTGCGGTTGGTTGAAGCCGTTGGCGGCCGGCGGCTCGCTGAACAGTTCGCCAAAGCGGCGTGACAGGTGGGTAATTTCTATCCTGTCTTGCGGCCGCTTTGGCCCGGCCAGCGAGGGCACGACATGGCCCAAGTCCAGCGTCACCACTTGTGAATAGTCGATGTCGCCGGACAGCGGCACGCCGAACATGTCTTGCGCCTTGAAGTAGGCCTCGAAGGCGGCGATCTCCGGCTTGCTGCGGCCGGTGCCACGGAAGTAGTCCAGCGTCTTGTCGTCGACCGGGAAGTAACCCATCGTCGCGCCGTACTCCGGTGCCATATTGGCCAACGTGGCACGGTCCGGCACCGACAAGCTGGCAGTCCCCGCGCCGAAGAACTCGACGAACTTGCCGACGACTTTTTCGCGTCGCAGGATTTCGGTCACGGTCAACACCAGGTCGGTGGCCGTCACGCCCTCGCGCAACTTGCCGGTCAGCTCGAAGCCGACCACATCGGGCGTCAGCAAATAAACCGGTTGCCCCAACATCGCCGCCTCGGCTTCGATGCCGCCGACACCCCAGCCGACCACGCCGATGCCGTTGATCATGGTGGTGTGGCTGTCGGTGCCGACCAGACTGTCGGGGTAATAAACCTTCGGAGCTTTCGCTCCCTTCGCTCCTTTTTCGCCTTTTCCCCCCGTGGCTACGGCCTTGTGCACGCCGCGCGCCAGAAACTCCAGATTCACTTGGTGGACGATGCCAAAGCCCGGCGGCACGACGCGGAAGGTGTCGAATGCCTGCATGCCCCATTTCATGAATTCGTAGCGCTCGCGGTTGCGCGAGAACTCCAGTTTCATGTTCAGGTCGAGTGCTTTTTTGCTGCCGAAATAATCGATCATCACCGAGTGATCCACAACCAGATCGACCGGCACCAGCGGCTCGATCGACTTCGGGTCTTTGCCGGCCGCCAGCGCTACATTGCGCATCGCCGCCAAGTCGGCCAGCAGCGGCACGCCGGTGAAGTCCTGCAGCACGACGCGCGCCACCACGAAGGGGATCTCTTGGTTGCGCGGAGCCACCGGCTGCCAATTGGCCAGCGCGGCCACATGCTCGGGCAGCACTTTTTGGCCATCGCAATTGCGCAGCACCGACTCCAGCACGATGCGCAGCGACATTGGCAGCCGCTTGATGTTGGGGAAGCTGCGCGTCAGTTCCGGCAGCGAATGGAAACGCCCGCTACGGCCCGCCGAAGTTTCAAACGTTTTCAGGCAGCTCGAAAAATCCTCGATCTGCGGCAATGTTGCTTGAGTTTTCGGCTCGGTTTGCTTGGGCTTCGCCATGGTGAGCATCCTCGGTGTTGTTTAAATTTATCAGTTTGATTGTGGCGTGCGGCGCAGACCTTCAGCCGTTATTCAGAAAAGACCTCTGAATCAAGGCGGCTGGGACGGTTCAATGTGGCCGATTCAGCTTCGCATGCACCCGCTGCGTCGCCTTCCAGACCAGCAGCAAGACGATGGGGATCAGCGCCCCGGTGGCCAGTTCCGGGTTGATCGGCAGGCCGGCAGATTTCAAGGCTTTGGCCAGATACAGCAACAGGCTGACGACGTAGTAGGAAATGGCGGCAATCGACAAGCCCTCGACGGTGGTCTGCAAGCTCAGTTGCAAGTCCTGCCCTTTGGTCAATTTGGCCAGCAATTGCTGGTTCTGCATTTCGGTGGCAATGTCCACCCGCGTGCGCAGCAGGGCGCTGACCCGCTCGATGCGCTGCGACAGCGAGGCCAGGCGTTGCGCGGTGGCCGCCACCGTGGCGATGGCCGGCGTCAGCCGCCGCTGCATGAACTCGCCCAAGGTCTGCGTGCCAGAAATCGGTTTTTCGCGCAGCTCGTTGATGCGCTGATGGACCAGCGTGGCATAGGCCTGCGTGGCGGCAAAGCGGTAGGCGTGCTCGGCGGTGGCGCGCTCCACACCGGCGGCCACGTGGATCAGGGTGTCGAGCAGGGTGCCCTCGGATGCCAGCCGGGCTTCGAGCTTGCCGGTGATGTCGGCCAAGCCGGCTTCGGCGGCGGCCAGCACCGGTGCCAGCGCCTTGGCCACCGGCAAGCCGCGCAAGGCCATCAAGCGGTAGGTTTCCATCTCCAGCAAGCGCTGCGAGATGCGACCGGCGCGGGTCTCGCTGGTGTGCGCTGGGGCAATCACCAACATGCGCTCGAAGCCACTGGGCCGCAGGCGGAAATTGGTCACCGCAATGGAATGCCCATGGCCCAGCAAGGAGGCCACCACCGTGCGGCCACCCAACCAGCGCTGGCTCAGAGCCAGCACCGCATGCGGGTCGCTGATGTCGTGCTCCAGCATCACCAGCTTGACGGCCACCACCGTGCGGCCTGGTATTTGGCGCAGCCATTCAGCATCCACCGCCAAGGCCCAGAGCAGCTCGGGCTCGGTGGCACCGAGCAAGGCGCTGTCGGGCAGCGGTTGCACGATGGCGTAGCGGGTGAACTCGCCGTGGCGCTCCCATTTGATCGTGTGGTTGGCACCGCGCAGCCGCAAGAAGTTGCCGTCCAGATCAGCCGGCGTCAAGTGGTCTTGGCCGGGCAGACGGCGCAGGTGCGCGCACTCGTCCGCCCGTGTCACGCCTTGATTGAGCACCGCCAGGGACACCACCAGCGCCGGTAGCCTGATCCGCGCGGAGGGCCGCGCATGCACCTCGTTGTGCAATTCTTCGCGCAGCGCGTCGTCCGGCGGCAAGGCGCGGTGCGGGGTGCCGGCGGGCGCTGCTGCTGCTGCGTCGGCGGCCGTGGTGGTGGGTGGAGTGTGGGCAGTCATGAAGTGGTGGGGTGGCGCTAGAGTCGGTTGCGATTGAGGCCGAGTATCCGGCCAGTCGGTGCAGCAGCTTTGCAGGCGAGCAATACCCGCAACATGGCCGGCGGTGATGATGATCTATCAGACCTTGGCGGCGGGCCTGTCCTCAATGGTCAATTTCAACAAGGACGAAGTTGCACATGATTCAACGACGTGAATGGCTATTGCTTGGAGCTCAATCCCTGCTGCTGAGTCCACTGCTGGCGGGTGCCGCAGATGTTCGAGCGCAGGTTTTGCGCTCGGCCTCGGCGGGCCTCGAGCCTGTGCAACTGACGGCTCACGAGCGCGCTCTGCATGCCTTGAACCGGCTGGGCTTTGGGCCGAGCCCGGCCGATGCAGCGGCGATCGAGCAGTTGGGCCCGCAGCGTTGGTTGCAGCAATTTCTGCTCGAACAGACTAACCCAGAGCGTTTGAGCTTGCCGTCCGCTTTGCAAGCGCGGTTGGACGGCTTTGACACCTTGAAACTCAGCCAAGGCGAATTGCTGGGGCGGTATCGCGAGGCGGCTCGCGTTGATCGGGTTGATCGCTTGGCCAAGTCGGCGGCGGGAGCGGATTCCAGTGCTGCAACCAATCCAATTTCAGCCAGCGTCGAAGCGTCGGCGCCCAACAACCGCCGCGACTGGGTGCGGCCGGTGCTGCTGCAAGCGGGCAGCCAGCGCCTGCTGCGGGCGCTGCAAAGCCCGGCTCAGTTGGAGGAGCGGCTGGTGGACTTTTGGTTCAACCACTTCAATGTGTTCTCCGGCAAGGGCCCACTCAGCGTGCTGGTCGGCAATTACGAGCGTGAGGCCATCCGCCCCCACGTGTGGGGCAGTTTTCGCGCCATGCTGGGTGCCACGGCTCGGCATCCGGCCATGCTGATCTATCTGGATAACGCGCAGAGCGTGGCTGCCGGTTTGCGCCCGGTAGGCAACGCCAATGGCGCAGCGCCACCACGCCTCAGCGGGCTGAACGAAAACTACGCCCGCGAGCTGATGGAGCTGCACACGCTGGGCGTGGGCGGCGGCTACAACCAGCTTGATGTGACCGAGTTGGCACGCATGCTGACCGGCTGGACGCTGGATGAGCGGGCCGTGCAGCGCCAAAGCCGGCAGCCGCTGTTCAGTTTCATGCCGCGCCGCCACGACACCGGCAGCAAGCAATGGCTGGGGCGCAGCGTGGCAGCGGCAGGGCAAGCCGAGGGCGAGATGGCGCTGGACGTGTTGGCAGCGCACCCGGCCACCGCCCAGCATCTGGCCTTCAAACTGGCGCAGGCTTTTGTCGCGGATCAGCCACCGGCCGGCTTGGTGCAGCGGCTGGCAGCCTCTTTTCTGGCCTCGCGCGGCGATCTGCGGGTGCTGATGCAAACCTTGATCGAGTCCGAAGAGTTCTGGTCGAGCGAGTCGGTTGGGGCCAAGTTCAAGACGCCGTATCAGTACTTGTTGTCGTCGCTGCGGGCACTGCAGATCGACCCGCTCGAGCTGCAGCCGCTGCTGGG
>CANFYD010000313.1 GCA_947450745.1 Burkholderiales bacterium | reverse complement strand
TGGCCGGCGTCGTGCATCTGACGGTCAGCTTGCTGCCTGCCCTGCTGAGCCTGGCGGTGCAGCAGGATGCCAGCGGCCAAGCGCTGTTGACTGCCTACATCGCGGCGGTGGAAGCCGGCGCGCGCATCGCCAGCGCGGTGCAGGGCGGCTTTCACCAGCAGGGCTTTCATCCGACCGGTGTGGTCGGCACCTTTGCCAGCGCACTGGCAGCCGGCAAGTTGCTGGGGCTGGACGCCGCCGCGCTGGTGCAGGCCCAGGGCGCGGCTCTGTCCCTGGCCAGCGGCAGCCTGCAATTCATCGAGGACGGTGCCTGGACCAAGCGTGTCCATGCCGGTTGGGCCGCGCAGGCGGGTTTGACCGCAGCGACCTTTGCCCGCCACGGCATTGCCGCGCCGCAGGCACCGTACACCGGCCGCTACGGTCTTTACCGCAGCTATTTGGGCGAGCCCGAACGGCTGGATCTGTCTCTCGCCACGCGCGGCCTGAACGCGCAGGGCCAAGCGAGCGAATGGGAGCTGCTGCAAATTGCCGTCAAGCCGTTCGCGATGTGCCATTTCGTCCACGCCGCCACCGATGCCGCCATCGCCTTGCACGGGCGGCAGCAACTAGATGGATGGGATTTGGCCGAGGTGCAAGCGGTCGAGGTGCTGGTGCCGCAAGCGGCGGTTGAGCTGGTGTGCGAGCCGGCCGAGCGCAAACGCCGGCCGTTGAATGAATACGACGCCAAGTTCAGCTTGCCCTATGCGGTGGCCAGCGGGCTGATGCGTGGACGCTTGGGCCTCAAAGAGCTGCTGCCCGAAGCCTATTTGAACGATGCGGCCCGGGCGCTGATGGACAAGGTGCAGTACCGCATCGACCCGGACGCCACCTTTCCCCGCCATTACAGCGGCGAGGTACGCGTCACCCTGAAGAGTGGCCGGCAAATTGAGCATCGGGAGGCGGTCAACCGCGGCCACCCGGAGCGCCCGGTCAGCAATGCCGATGTGGTGACCAAGTTCATCGACAACGCCGGCCTGCATTTCTCGCCTGCCCATGGCCAGGCGATTTGCGAGGCGGTGCTGGCGCTGGACCGGGCGCCGAACTTGGCTGCGCTGGAGTCGTTGCTGGCCCAGGATCCGCCCTGCAAGGTTGGGTAGGGCGGATCGTGATCCGCGTCTGGCCGACTGTGCGAGCCGCATGGCGTCGGCCGACCGCTTGTTTGTTGCGGTGTCGCTCGCCATCGCCGACAGCGCGGGTCGCGACCCGCCCTACGAGGCCAGATCCAATTGCTGGCTGATCTGCGCGAACAGCGGTCGGGCGGCCACTGTCGGTTGCAGGCAGGCGTCGCGCAGCGCGGCCAGCTTGCCGAGCATCGCCTGGTCTGCGCCAACCGCGTCCTGCGGGCCATGCGCCAACAGCTCCTCCAGCAGGCAGCCGAACGCCCGCGCTTCAAGCCGTTGCAAAGCCAGCGCCTGCGCTGCATCGGCCGGCAAGAAGGACGCCGCGCCCATGTCGCCCAGCACGCAGTGGCCATCAGCATCGCACTGCAGGTTGTGGCCGTAGAGGTCGCCGTGCAGCAGGCCGCTGGCGTGCAGATGGGCGGCAGCGGCGGCCGCGCTTCGCGCGATGCGCAACAGCGTGGCCAGCTTGAAGCGCGTGCCCGCTGGATACACATCGCGGCTGCATGACGCCAGGCTGGGCGGCCCGGCCAGCGTGGTGAAGCTGGGCGCAATGCAGTGCATCACCAGCCCGGCCGTGCCGTCCGGGTGGCCGGACAGCGGCCCGGTGATGGGGATCAGGTGCGGGTGCAGGCCGGCACTCAAGCTGGCCGCCAGCTCAGCCGCCGGCCAGCCGTCACTGGTCACCGCGCCCTTGAACAGCTTGACGGCAACGGCCTCGCCGCCCAGCAGCGCTTGATGAATCACGCCGGACGCACCTTCGCCAAGCTGTTGCTGCAGGGTCAGCTCGGCCCAAGCCACCGTCACAACCGCAGCGGCGGCCGAAGGCGTGAAAGCGGGCTGGTTTTCATACGCCAGCCACGCCAGCCGGGGCATGTTCAGCAGCCAGTCGGGCAGCTTGCCCTGCAGATGTTCCAGTGGATTCGCGGAGATGCGCAGCAGCTCCAGCTGCGTGCACTGCGCCAGCTCCGGCGGCAAGGCGCGCAGCTGATTGCCTGCCAGCATCAGCTTTTGCAAGCGCGTGCATTCGCCGATCTCAGCCGGCAAGGCGTTCAAGCGGTTGTCGGTCAGGATCAGCCAGCGCAACAGCGGCGGCAGCGCGGCGGCGGGAACGTGCGCGATGCGGTTCGATTTGAAGCCCACCATCTCCAGCTGCGCGCATTGGCCCAGCACGGCGGGCAGCTCGGTGAAGGTATTGTTCGAGCAGAACAGCACCCGCAGGCGGTGCAGCCGGGGCAGGTCGTCGGGCAGGGTGGTCAGCGCATTGCCGGACAGGTTGAGCACTTCCAGCGAGTCGGCCAGGTCAAAGATTTCGCTTGGAAATTCCGTCAGGTCGCAGCTCAGATCGAGCCGCTGGATGCCGTGCAACCGGCCCGTGCGCAATTGGGAAAGTAGGTCCATGAAGAAGCAGGGCCCGCGCCCGCCAGTAGCCAGTGAAGTGGCCTGCATTGTCGGTGCCGCCAGCGCCGCCTGAACGGCCTGAAGGGCCTGCCGACCTGCCTTGCGATAACGCGCGTCGACTTGCGAAAAGTTCGTTCCGCGTTGAAAAAATCACGTTTTTCAAGCCCCTTGCAGGGCAGGCTCGCTCGTAGACTGAGGCACGTCAGCATCGATTGACGAAGCCCATCAAAGCCCGTTTTAAGCCCGTTCAAAGGAGACCATCGTGACCGCAGCTACCGCTTTCGCCGCCGAGAATTTCTTCAAAAACAGCACGGCTCTGCCGACCATGCCCGAGGTGGCAGCGCGCTTGATGCGCAGCTTCGACGACGACAACATCAGCTTGGGCAAGATCGCCGAGCTGATCGGCAAGGACTCCACCTTGTCGGCCAAGGTCTTGCGCCTGGCCAATTCAGCCCACTACAGCCCGTCCCACCAGATTTCCAGCCTCAACGACGCTGCCAATGCGCTGGGGCTGGAGACGCTGCGCAATTTGTCGATGGCCGCCTGTTTGTCCGGTGCCTTCCCGCCCGTCAAGGGCCTGGATCGGAGCCAGTTCTGGCGTCACAGCGTGTCCACGGCGGCCTATGCCAGCTTGCTCAGCAAGGTGCTGCGCCTGGACGCCGACACCGCTTATCTGGCCGGCCTGATGTTGCGCACCGGGCAGTTGCTGATGGCGATGTCGGAGCCCGAGTTGGTGGCCGACGTCGAGGTTCATGCCGCCGAGCCGGGCAGCCGCTTTTCGCTGGAAATGCACCGTTTTCATTGCACCCATGCCGACGTGACCGGCTCGCTCGCCACGCACTGGCATTTCCCCGAAGCTATGGTGGAGGCCTTCAAGGACGCCGACACGCCGATGGAGATTCGCCCGTTCTCGCTGATGGCTGCCGTGCTGCACATGGCCGAGGTGTTGGCCGATGCGGCCGAGCACCATATCAAGCCCGGCGAAGCCCTGCTGATCGCGGTGCCCGAGCTGGTCGAACACTTGCATCTGGACCTGGCTTTCCTCGAAGCCAAGGTCGCGGCAGCCGGGGATGTGGCCGCCGATGTGGAGCAAATGCTGCATTGAGGGCAATCTAGTGACGTGTCAAGGCATGTCACGGCGTGTCATGTCGGCACTTCGCTGCCAATGCCAAAAGAGCCCGCGGGTCTTGACCCGCCCTACGTGGCTACAAATTGGTCACTCCGCGTCTCAAGCACCGAGCTTGGCTTCGGCGGTAGCAGAGGCGGACTCGGCTTGTTGCGCTTGGGTCATTTGCTGCAGGCCGGAGAGCAGGTCGGCAAAGCGTTCGCCCTGCACGACGACGTGGTGGCGCACGGCGTTGACGGCGGCCTCGACGTCGCCGGCGGCGATGGCGTCGATGATGCTTTGGTGCTCGTCGAACGAGCGCTGCACCCGGTTGCGCACGCGCAGTTGCAAGCGCCGATAGGGCCGCAGTTTGCGCTGCAGCGCTTGCGCTTGCTCAGCGAGAAAGCTGTTGTGCGAGGCGCTGTACAGCGCGCTGTGAAACGCCTCGTTGGCGTAAAAGTAGGCATCCGGATCGCGCTGTTCGGCGGCGCTGCGGCAGCTTTCGTGCACGGTCTGCAGGCTCAGCATTTCGGCCTCGCTGATGCGGCGCACGGCCAGGCGGACGCACATGGCTTCCAGTTCGGCCATCACTTCGAACATCTCGATCAGCCGCTGCGGCGAGGCTTGCGCCACCACCGCGCCCCGGCGCGGCCGGATTTCCAGCAGGCCTTCGCCAGCCAGTTGATTCAGCGCCTCGCGGATCGGCGTGCGCGAAACGCCGAAACGGGTGGCCAGTTCGATCTCGTCAAGATGTGTGCCCGGCAGCAATTTGCCGGTGGCGACCTCTTCTTCGATGGTCTCGCGGAGTTGTTCTGATAGTCGGGACATGCCTGCAGTCTAGCAAAGCCCAGGCCTCAAACACCTAATTGGCATGCAGGATCAGCCTCAGGTAATTCCTAGTGGAAAGTACTGAGTACAAATTAAGTTTCAAATTATACAAAGACACATAAAATTTATACGTTGAACGAATTGGTGCGAACAGCGTTCCGATGGCTGCGACGGCGATGCAGCCCGGCACACAACAGATCTGAACCAGGTTCAAGCAACAGCAGCGCTTCCAAGTGAGGCAGCTCGGCTCAAACATCAGGAGACTTTCATGACAATCAATCGACGGCAGTGGCTTCAATCGGCAGCGGGTGCGGGCGCTTTGGGCCTGAGCGGTGGCTTCGGTACGGCTTGGGCGCAAACGGCCGGCTTGAAGATCTCCCACCAGTTCCCCAGCGGCACGCTGACCGAGGGCGACTTCCGCGACCGGCTCTGCCGGCGCTTTGCCGCCGAGGTGGAAAAGCGCAGCAGCGGTGCCTTGAAGGCGTCGGTCTACCCCGGCTCGTCCTTGATGAAGACCAATGCGCAGTTTTCGGCCATGCGCAAGGGCGCGCTGGACATGAGCTTGGTGCCTTTGTCCTACGCCGGCGGTGAAGTGCCCGAGACCAATATCGGCCTGATGCCGGCGCTGGTGCCCAGCTATGAGCAGGGCGCGGCCTGGAAGACCGCCGAGGTCGGCAAGCAATTGGCCAAGGTGCTGGACGACAAAGGCGTTCTGATCGTCAGCTGGGTCTGGCAAGCCGGTGGCGTGGCCAGCCGCGCCAAGCC
>CANFYD010000312.1 GCA_947450745.1 Burkholderiales bacterium | reverse complement strand
ACGGTGAACCATTGCGGCCGGTCGGTCACTTGCAGCAGGCCGTGGTTGTGGCAAAAGCGGATCAAGGTGCTGATCGGGAAGCTGAGCATCTGCGCCGTTGGGCAAGACCAGATGCAGGCCACCATCGGCAGCAAATACCAGTCCCGAAAGGCGCGGCTGAAGCGCTGCTGGTCCAAGAAATCGCCGATCGGTTGTTGCAGTGCGGCTTCCTGGCCCGAGGCGGCCAGGGCCGTGCACAGGCTGTTGAAGCGACGCAGGTCGGCCAACATCCGCCAGAAGGCCGGTCGCAGCAGGTTGCGGCGCTGCGCAAACACCGAGTTCAGATTGCTGCCGCTCCACTCCAGCCCCTGGCCCGGGCTCTGCACCGAAAACGACATGTCGCTGGCCGCCACCGTCACGTCGAGCTGCTCGAACATCTGGATCAGCAGCGGATAGGTGCGCTCGTTGAAGACCAGGAAGCCGGTGTCGACGCCGAAGCGCCGGCCTTCGAGCTCAACGTCCACCGTGTTCGTGTGGCCGCCGAAATAGTCGTTCGCCTCGAACAAGGTGACTTGTGCATGCTGAGTCAGCGCCCAAGCAGCAGACAGGCCGGCGATGCCGGAGCCGATGACGGCGACGCGGCGTTGCGTGTGACCGTCGCTGTTCTCGCCACCGTTGCCGTTGCCCGGGCGGCTGCCGATCTGGCGTAAAAAGGGCAGCAACTCGGTGGCGTGGCTTTTGCCGTCGCTGACCGCGACACGCGCTTGGACGCTATGTTGAATTCTGTGGCCTGCACCGTGGCCTGCATCGTTGGCCAAAAGGGCAGGGCCTCCGCGTACCGCAGAGGCCCTGGGAATAAAAGTAGTCGCAAGACACCTCGGAGCCAACGAGGGAGGGAGGGAGGAGAAAACAGGCTCCGGGTTTTCAGGCCCATGAAGGGGGAGTTCTTGCGACTCGAAGGCTTTCAGTATTACCGAATTATTGCGGCGTGAAAAGCATTTCGGCACGCTTTGCGCAGCTTTACAAAAGCCGCTCAGCGTTTCCAGTGCGTCGGCAATGGGCTGTGTAGTGGCGCTCAAGGATGAGCCGGCGCTGCCCATGGACAGGGCAGTGGTCGTCGGCAAAGCGGCAGTGCGTGACATGGCAGCGGCTGAAGATTATTTCTGCGACTGGGCCAGCAGGCGGTCCAGTTCGCGGGTGAAGTTGGCGCTCAGCGGGTCGGTGGTGGAGCCAAAGCTCAGCACCTCGCGGCCGTCGCGAGCGATCATATATTTGTGGAAATTCCACTTCGGCGCTTGGTTGGTGCGCTTGATCAGGTCGGCAAACAAGGGGTTCAGCCCTGCTTTGTTCGGCAGCACCACCGACTTGGAGAACATCGGAAATTTGACATTGAAGGTGTTCTCGCAGAACTCCGCGATGTCCTTGTTGCTGCCAGGCTCCTGGTTGCCGAAGTCATTCGACGGGAAGCCCAACACCACCAAGCCCTTGTCGGCATAGCGGGACGACAAGGTTTCCAGCGCCTTGTACTGTGAAGTGAAGCCGCAGAAGCTGGCCGTGTTGACCACCAGCACCACCTTGCCGGCGTATTGGCACAGCGGCTGCGGCTTTTCGTCTTGCAGGCGCGGCATGTCGCGTTGCAACAAGTCCGGGCAACTGCTGCCGGCCGCCTGCGCGCTGCCGACCCAGCTGCAAGCGGCAGCCACGATCAAGATCGAGCGCAAAGCCGATTTGCCGACGACGGATAAAGAGGTGGAAACGTTCATGACTGTCCTGTTCAGTTCAGGGTGAATGTGGGCATATTAAAACAACTTATTCGGTTTGTCATAGTTTTGTCTAGGACAAATGAGTCAAAATACAGTTTTTGTTGGAGTGCCACATGCCTGAACTTCCTGCTCCTGCCGATCTGGCCTTGTCCGGACTGCCCGGCATCGCCGCGGTAGAGCGTGATATCGGCATCAGCAAAGACACCTTGCGCGTTTGGGAGCGCCGCTACGGGTTTCCCGCACCGTTGCGGGACGCAGCCGGCGAGCGTGTCTACCCGGCTGAGCAAGTGCAGCGCCTGCGCTTGCTGAAGCGCTTGCTGGACAGCGGCCACCGACCCGGCCGCGTGGTGCCGGCCGAGATCGATTTGTTGGCCTTGCTCGCGCTGCCCCCGGAGCCGCCAGTTGCAGGGGCCAAGCAGGCCAATAGCAGCAGCAGCGTGGCCGCAGAGGAGTTGGAGCGCTATCTGGATTTGTTGCGTGCTCATGATGTAGAAGGTTTGCGCCGGGCCTTGTCGCAGGCCCTGTTGCGCATGGGCTTGGGGCCTTGCGTGATGAATTTGATGGCTCCTTTAACTACGCAGGTGGGAGCTTGCTGGATGCGCGGCGAGCTGGAAATTTTTGAAGAACACATCTACACCGAGTCGCTGCAGCAGGTCTTGCGCCAGGCGGTGCAGGCGATCCCGCAACTGGCCTTGGCCGAGCGGCCGCGCGTGCTGTTGACCACGCTGGTGGGCGAGCCGCATGGCTTGGGCCTGCTGATGGTCGAGGCCATGTTGACGCTGGAAGGCTGCCAGTGCCTGTCACTGGGCGTACAGACGCCGGTGGATGAACTGCCCCGCGCGGCGGCTGCTCACCGGGCCGATATCGTCGCGCTGAGTTTCAGCGGCTATTTGTCGGCCGCTGTGGTGCAGCGCGGCTTGACCGATCTGCGCTTGCAACTCGACCCGGCCATCGAGCTGTGGGCCGGCGGCCGCGCCTCGACTTTGCAGCGGCGTGCCGGCATGCCTGGCGTAAGCTGCATCATCGAGCTGGCCGAGGTGGCGAGCGCGGTGGCGCGCTGGCGTGCTGGCCAGATCGATGGAATTCCGCAGGCCGTCACAGACGCAGCCTAAAATCAAAAGATGCTTCGAAACAGCAACCAAGGACGGACGATGCTTTACCCCGAACTTTTCAAGCAGCTTGAAGCTGTGCGTTGGAATATGGACAAGGACATCCCCTGGGACAAGTTCGACGCCAGCCAACTGACCGACGACCAAGCCCGCACGATCAAGATGAACGCCATCACCGAGTGGGCCGCCCTGCCTGCGACCGAGATGTTCTTGCGTGACAACCGGGACGACAGCGATTTCTCCGCCTTCATGAGCGTCTGGTTCTTTGAAGAACAAAAGCACTCGCTGGTGTTGATGGAATACCTGCGCCGCTTCCGCCCGGACATGGCCCCGACCGAAGCCGAGCTGCACGAAGTGCGTTTCGACTTCGACGCCGCGCCGCCGCTGGAAACGCTGATGCTGCATTTCTGCGGTGAAATTCGCTTGAATCACTGGTATCGCCGCGCCGCCGAATGGCATAGCGAGCCGGTCATCCGTGCCATTTATGAAACGCTGGCACGCGACGAAGCCCGCCACGGCGGTGCCTATTTGCGCTACATGAAACGCGCGTTGGCCAAGTTTGGCGACGAAGCTCGGGCCGCCTTTTCAAAGGTTGGCGTGTTGATGGCCAGCGCCCGGCGCACCGCCCAAGCGCTGCACCCGACCAATCTGCATGTCAACGTCAAGCTCTACCCGCGCGACACCGTGCAGAGCCGTCTGCCCGACCCGGAGTGGATGGACTACTGGCTGAACACACAGATCCAGTTCGACTCCGTTTGGGAGAATAAAGTGGTTGAGCGCATTCTTCACAACATGAGCTTGCTGATGGATCGCAGCTTCACCACCGTGCAAGACCTGAATCGTTTCCGCAAGGAAATGGCGGCCAAGGTGGCGGCCAGTGCAGCGGCCAGCCCGGAAGTGCAGCCGGTTTGACTCCGCGTTGAGCTGAAAAAGCCCGCTTCGAAGCGGGCTTTTTTGTGGGTCTTGTGAGGCTGACCCTTTGCTGTGCCGTGCCGCGCAGTTCAGACGCTGTGGCTGCGCTTCAGCACCAGCAGGGCAAAGCAGCCGCCCGCCACGAGCAGGCCACCGATGAAATGCGGGGAGGCCAATTGCTGCACAGCGCTCAGGCTGTCTTGCAGCGCCCAGGCGGCTGCGCGGAATGCGTGGGTGGAGCCCTCATCCAGCGCGGCCAACTGCGTGTGCAAACGATCCGGGTCGGCCAGCATGGCCTTCAGCGCACCGTCTTGCTGGGCTTGCAGCAGCTGCCAGACGACGGGCAAACCGTAGAACTTGTCGAGCAGCAAACCACCCAGCCCCAAGCCAAGCACGACCACCGGCAGGCCGAAGCGCTTCAGCCAAGCGGACGCCACCAGCACGATCAGCAGCAGCGGCGCCAGCCACAAGCTCAGCAAGACGACGCCGAACAGCACCCGCAGCACCAGGGGCAGGCTCAAGCCCAGCACGCTGACCCAAGGCATGGCGGCAGCCGCAGCCCAGCCGCCCATCTTGATGACCAGGCCGATGGAGATCAACGCGCCGAACCCATAGCCCACCAGCACCGCAGCCAGCGGCATCAGCACCGCATGAGCCAGTAGCGGCGCGGCAATGCTTTCGCTGTGGCTGGCCGGCAGCGACAGCCAGAACTCGACCGAGCGGTCCTGCTGGTCGCGCCGCACCAGGCCGGGCAGTTGCAGCATCGCGCTGAGCCAGGTGATCGCCAGCAGCGTGCCCACCGTCGCCATCACAAAGATCAGCGCCATGCCCAGCGCCGAGGTGTCGGGGTTGCCCTCGGCACTGCCGATGAACAGCAGGGCCAGGAAAATCGTCGGCGGCAGCAGCAAGGTGACCAGCCAGCCGCGCTTGTGCTGCATCCATTCACGCAGCAGCAGGGTCGAAAATCTGTGATTCATGATGAGAGGCTCCGTTGATTCAAGCGGCTTTGCGGTGCAAGGCGGGGTTGCGCGTCAGCGCCATGAACAGGTCGACCAAACTGGGCCGAAAGCGCTCGCCCAGCGCCGCCACATGCTCGGGCGGCGCGCCGTCAAACAGCGCGGCCGAGCGGCCCTGCTGGCGGTAACGCAGCAGCGGATGCGCCGCCGCGATGGCGTCCGCCGTGGCCGGGTCGTGGCTGAGCGCGACAAAGCGTTTGTCCATGTCCTCCAGGCTGATGTTGAGCACCAAGCGGCCTTCGTCCAACATCATCACGTCGGACAACAGCGGCTCCACCTCTTCGACCTGATGGGTCGAGATCAACACGCTGCGCTCGCCGTCGCACCATTCATCGATCAGCATTTCGTAAAAGTTCTTGCGCGAGATCACATCCAAGCCCAGCGTCGGCTCATCCAGCACCATCAGCTGAGCGTCGATGGCAGCAATCAGCGCCAGATGCACTTGCGCCACCATGCCTTTGGACAAATTCTTGATCTTGT
>CANFYD010000311.1 GCA_947450745.1 Burkholderiales bacterium | reverse complement strand
TTGCCGTGAGGGCCACCTTCGTGGCGGATTGAAACAACCGAGGGCTCATCCAGCACGATGCCCTTGCCACGCACATAAATGAGCGTGTTGGCGGTGCCGAGGTCGATGGCGAGGTCGGTGGAGAAATAGCGGCGCAGGGATGCGAACATGGTTTTTGGTGGGCACTGGCCTTGACATCTGAGCCCATGGGCTGGAGATCGTCGAACCGGATGCGTTGAACGGAGTGATTGGTTCTGTGGGGCACTGCTTGTAAAACAAGGCAGCGCAGAGGGGGTTGAAACTTGGCCCTACAAACAACGAGGCTGCTCAAACCTTGCGGTCCTGCAGCCCCAGTGCATTGGAAATAAGCATAGATAATAACTGATCACCCCCAAATTCCCTCCCGCTCTAGCCCATTGTTCGCCCGCTTGGGGCCTTCAATTTGACACCTTGGACCTGGTTTTTCCGATGGCTCTGACCCCACAAGACGTAAGTCGAATCGCCCATCTCGCTCGTTTGGAACTGCAGGAAGCGGAAAGCGCTGCCCTGCTGACCCAGCTGAATGGTTTCTTTTCCATCGTTGAACAAATGAGTGCGGTGGACACCAGCGGCGTCGAGCCGCTGCACACGCCGCTGTCGGCGGTGCAAGACGTGACCCTGCGCCTGCGCGAAGACCGGGTCAGCGAGAGCAATCAACGCGAGCTGAATCAGCGCAGCGCCCCGGCCGTCGAAGACGGTCTGTTCCTGGTTCCGAAGGTGATCGAGCAATGAAAGCTCTGCATGAAATGGGCGTGGCCGAGTTGAGCCACGCGCTGGCCGCAAGCCAGGTCTCCAGCACCGAAATCACCCAACATCTGCTGGCGCGGGTGACTCAACACGAGGCGCTCGGCTGCTTTTTGCATGTCGATGCCGACGGCGCGCTGCAAGCCGCCCAAGCCGCCGACGCCCGCCGCGCTGCTGGCGACACCGGTGCCTTGATCGGCGTGCCGCTCGCGCACAAGGACATTTTTGTCACCCGCGACATGCCGACCACGGCCGGCTCCAAGATGTTGACCGGCTACCGCAGCCCGTTCGACGCGACGGTGGTGGCGCGTTTGGGTGCGGGCGAAGCCGGCACATTGCCGGGTGCCGGCATGGTCAGCCTGGGCAAGCTCAATTGTGACGAATTCGCGATGGGCTCGGGCAATGAAAACTCGGCCTATCACCCGGTGCACAACCCCTGGGACCGCTCACGCGTGCCGGGCGGCTCATCGGGCGGCTCGGCCGCCGCAGTGGCAGCGCGCTTGCTGCCCGCCGCTACCGGCACCGACACCGGCGGCTCGATCCGCCAACCGGCCAGCTTCACCGGCATCACCGGCATCAAGCCGACCTACGGCGTCTGTTCGCGCTACGGCATGATCGCCTTCGCCTCCAGCCTCGACCAAGCCGGCCCGATGGCCCGTTCGGCCGAGGACTGCGCGCTGCTGCTGTCGGCGATGAGCGGCTTTGACGAGCGTGATGCCACCAGCGTGCAACAGCCGCCGCAAGATTTTCATGCGCAGATGCTGAGTGCTCGCGCCGGGGCCAGCGCCGCGCAGCCGCTGAAGGGTTTGCGCATCGGCCTGCCGGTCGAATTCTTCCCGGCGGCCTTGGCGGCCGATGTGAACGGCGCGGTGCGTGCCGGCCTGGCCGAGCTGGAAAAGCTCGGTGCCACGCTGGTCGACGTGAGCTTGCCGCGCACCGAGCTGGCCATTCCCGTCTACTACATCATTGCCCCGGCCGAGGCCAGCTCGAACCTGAGCCGCTTTGACGGCGTCAAGTTCGGCCACCGCGCGGCCCAGTACGACGACCTGCTCGATATGTACAAAAAGACCCGCGCCGAGGGCTTTGGCGCCGAGGTCAAGCGCCGCATCATGATCGGCGCCTACGTCTTGAGCCACGGCTATTACGACGCCTACTACCTGCAAGCGCAAAAACTGCGCCGCATGATTGCCGACGACTTCCAGCGCTGCTTTGCCACCCAATGCGACCTGATCGCCGGGCCAGTCGCCCCGACGGTCGCCTGGAAAGCCGGCGAAGGCGCGGACGACCCGGTCAAGGCTTATCTGGCCGACATCTTCACCCTGCCCGGCTCGCTGGCCGGCCTGCCCGGCATGAGCGTACCGGTCGGGTTTGCGGCCTCGAAGGAAGGCGGCGGCATGCCGGTCGGCTTGCAGTTGCTGGGCAATTACTTCCAGGAAGGTCAACTGTTGCACGCCGCCCATGCCTTGCAGCAAGCGACCGATTGGCACCAAAAAACCCCGGCAGGATTCTGAGATGGTTCAAAGCAAACTCATTCGCGGCTACGAAGTCGTGATCGGCCTGGAAAACCACGTCCAGCTGTCCACCGTGTCGAAGATCTTCAGCGGCTCATCGACCGCCTTTGGTGCGGCGCCGAACACGCAGGCCTCGCCGGTGGACTTGGCCCTGCCCGGCACGCTGCCGGTGTTGAACCGCGGCGCGGTCGAACGGGCGATCCGCTTCGGCCTGGCCGTTGGGGCCAAGGTGGCACCGCTGTCGATCTTCGCGCGCAAAAACTACTTCTACCCGGACCTGCCCAAGGGTTACCAGATCAGCCAGTACGAGATTCCGGTCGTACAGGGCGGCAAGTTGGAGTTCTTTGTCGGCGAGCACAAACATGTCGTCAACCTGACCCGCGCCCACCTCGAAGAAGACGCCGGCAAAAGCCTGCACGAGGACTATCACGGCCTGACCGGCATCGACCTGAACCGTGCCGGCACGCCGCTGCTGGAGATCGTCTCCGAGCCCGAGATGCACAGCGGCATCGAAGCGGCCGAATATGCCAAGACCCTGCATGCACTGGTCATGTGGCTGGGCATTTGTGACGGCCACATGGCCGAAGGCTCGTTCCGCTGCGACGTCAACGTGTCGGTGCGCCGCCCCGGCGAGCCGTTCGGCACCCGCCGCGAGATCAAGAACCTGAACAGCTTCCGCTACATCGTGCAAGCGGTGGACTATGAAGTGAACTGGCAGATCGACGAGATCGAGGACGGCCGGGCGATTCAACAGGCCACCATCTTGTTCAACCCCGATGCAAACGGCGGCAGCGGCGAGACGCGAGCGATGCGCAGCAAGGAAGACGCGGCCGATTACCGCTACTTCCCCGACCCGGACCTGCCGCCGCTGGTGATTTCGCCGGAGTGGATAGAGCGGGTGCGCGCCGCGATGCCCGAGCTGCCCGAGCCGATGGCCTTGCGCTTCCAGCGCGACTACGGCCTGCCGGCTTATGACGCGGCGATGATGACGCAGAACAAGGACGTGGGCGTCTTCTTCGAGACGGCTACCCAGGCCTGCGGTCAAGCCAAGCTGGTCGCCAACTGGCTGATGGGCGAGTTCGCCCGCCGCCTCAACAGCGAAGACCGGCCGCTGTCCAGCAGCCCGGTCCAGGCTGCCACGCTGGCCGCCTTGATCACGCGCATCAGCGACGGCACGATTTCCAACAACGGCGCGCGCCAGTTGTTCGAGACGCTGTGGACCGGTGATGCCAAGGATGCCAGGGACGTCGATGCCCTGATAGCCTCGCTGGGCCTCAAGCAGATGAGCGACAGCTCGGCACTGGAAACCATCCTCGACGCGGTGCTGGCGGCCAACCCGAAATCGGTCGAGGAATTCCGCGCCGGCAAGGAAAAAGCCTTCAATGCGCTGGTCGGTCAGGTAATGAAAGCCAGCCAAGGCAAGGCCAATCCAGCCCTGGTCAACGAGCTGTTGAAACGCAAGCTCGGTTGAGAGGGTGAGAACTTTTTACTGCGCGGCCGCCATGCGTCGTTGGCTGGGTACTCGGAATCCTCACGTACCTGGAGTACGTTCCGGCATCCGCGCCCCATCCGCCTAGCCTGACAGCCGCTCGCTACAAAAGTTCTCACCCTCTGAGCGCAGCGGGGCGGGGCTTCAAGGTGCGGGCATGGCGCCGGACGCCGCACCCAGGCTGCCCGGAGCGGCACCCGCCCACAGCCGTTTGAGCCGCGCCAGTTCGGCGTCGTAGCGGCCGCCAATGCGCACCAACTCGGCCTTCTGGTTCTCGACCAACTCGCGCTGCGCATCGGCCGCCGCGTCGTTGGCGTCGAGTTGCTGCTTGAGCTTGGGCGGCAGCGGCCGGCCTTTGTAGAACTCGGCCTCGTCGATCAGCGGCCGGCGCTCCAGCGCCAAGTCCCGGATGCGGTGCTCGGACAACTGTCTGGCCTTGTTGGCGTCATCCAGCGCCGCCGTGCGGGCGCGCTCGTGAGCGGCAGTGTTGGGGTAGCGCAGCATCAGGTGGCGGTCACGCCGCACCTCGTCGTTGCGTGCGGCCACCTCGTTGGCGAGCCGATAGCTGCGCGCCTCTTGCAAGGCTCGCTCCTCCGGCGACAAGAACGGCGGCAACGTGGCACGCAGCGAACCGTCGGCGTTCAAGATGCGCTGCTCGGTCGCACTGCATTCGACGATCGGACGGTCCGAGGTCAAGCGACGGCCGTCACGCGTGATGCAGGTGTAGATGCCTGAACTGCCGGAGCTGCCGGGCTTGGCAGATTGGGGTGACGTTTGGGCTGAGGATTGTGCCGACGCCTCATGGCTCAGCAGCAAGGACAGCAGACCCAGAATGCAAGCCGCCAACGCCAACGGGATGACCGGAACGGCCCAACCGGAGGCGCGCCGACGCTTGAATTCAGGGCCTGCAACCATCAGACCCCGTAACGGTCCCGGTAGGCCTGGACCGCGTCCCGGTAGGACGCATTGGCGACGGCGGCCGGTTGGTCCGAGGTCTGCAAATAAGCCAGCAGGTCGGACAAGCCCGCGATGGCAATCACCGGCAAATGCAGTTGCTCGGTCACGTACTGCACCGCCGACCACGCCATGTCCACGCCGCCCTCGGCCGCTTTTTCTTGGCGATCCAGCGCGATGGTGACGCCGCAAGGTGTGGCACCGGCGGCCCGGATCATCGCTATCGATTCGCGCACCGAGGTGCCGGCCGAAATCACGTCGTCGATGATCAGCACCCGACCCTGCACCGGCGCACCGACCAGCGTGCCGCCCTCGCCGTGGTCTTTCGCTTCCTTGCGGTTGTAGGCAAACGGCTTGTTGTGGCCTCGTCGGGCCAGCTCGACCGACAGTGCAGCCGCCAGCGTGATGCCCTTGTAAGCCGGACCAAAAATCATGTCGAACTGCAAGCCGGAGTCGAGCAGCCGCTGCGCATAGAACTGCACCAGGCGACCCAGCTTGGCCCCGTCGCCGAACAGGCCCGCGTTGCAGAAGTAGGGGCTCAGCCGACC
>CANFYD010000310.1 GCA_947450745.1 Burkholderiales bacterium | reverse complement strand
TGCGGCTTCCTCCTTGACCTCCGCAAAACGCCCCGCCGCGCTGATCCTTCGGCTGTGTGTTTCTTCAATCAAGCGAACGCAGGTGCTCGTTCAGCAAGGGCATTGGGTGTGTCATGCAGCGAAGTCAAGGAGGAGCGCAGCGGGGGACATGAGCGGAAGGACGCGCCCGATGACCGCAGCCCGGCCAGCTTTTCGGGGTGTAAAAAGTTTTGTTTCTTGAGAGCTAGCCAAGCTTAGCCAAGTCCTGCAACTGCACCAGCCGTTGATAGAGCCCGCCCTGATGCGCCATCAGTTCGGTGTGGTTGCCGCGCTCGACCAATTGCCCATGGTTCAGCACGATGATTTGATCGGCGTCGCGGATGGTGGACAAGCGGTGCGCAATCGCCACCACGGTGACCCGACCGCGCAGGGCGGACAGCGCCTCGCTGACCACTTGCTCGGTGGCGCTGTCGATGTTGGCCGTCGCCTCGTCGAGAAAAAGTATCTTGGGCTCGCCGGCTAGTGCCCTGGCCATCGCGATCAACTGCTTTTGGCCGGTGGACACGCGTGCGCCGCCGTCGCCCAACAGCGTGTCGTAGCCCTGCGGCAAAGCGCTGATGAAGTCGTCGATGCGGGCCGCGCGGGCTGCGGCAATCAGCCGTTCCTCGCTGATCGTCCTGCCCATCGCGATGTTTTCGCGCGCGCTGGCCGCCATCAGATACGGCTCTTGCGGCACCAGTCCCACTGCTTGCCGAAAAGCTTCGTCCGGCAAGCTGGCCAGCGGCCAGCCGCCGATCGTGATGCGCCCGCTCTGTGCGGTGTAGAAGCGCAGCAGCAGCGACAACAGCGTGGATTTGCCGCTGCCGGTGTGGCCGACGATACCGACAAAGGCACCGGCCGGAATCTGCAGATTCAGCTCATGCAGCACCGGCAGTTCGGCGTCGTAGCCAAAGCTGAGGTGCTCGATGGCAATGTCGCCCTGCAGGATGGCGCGGCCGGGTGTCGTTTCGGTCACCGGCGCGGTTTCCAGCAGCAGGCTGCGCACCCGCGCTGCCGCCACCATCGACTGCTGCAGTTGGCCGAACTGCATGGTGATCTGTATCAGTGGCTCGACGACGCGGGCGATATAGCTCAGAAAGGCATACAGCAGGCCCACCTCCAAGCCGGACACTTCGCGCAGCCCGAAGCCGTAAATCACCGTCACCACCAGCAGCACATTGAGCAAATCCAGCGCCGGGCGCAGCAGCCAGGCATTGGCGCGCAGTTCGGCCATGCGAGCCCCCAGATGGGCCTGGTTGACGGACTCGAAGCGTTGCGCAAAGCGCGGTGCGGCACCGGCTGCTTGCAGCATCGCCATGCCGGCCATGCTTTCGGCCATCTGCGCGTTGATGTCGCTGCGCAACTGGCGCGAGCTGGCCACGGCCGGCGCGCTCAGGCGCTGATAGACGGTGATGATGATCAGCATGGCCGGTATCAGCAGCGCCACGATCAGCATCAGCCGCCAGTCCAGCCAGGCCATCGCGATCAGCGAGCCCAGCACGACGATGCTGGAGTCCTGCATCACGTAGAGCACTTGCCGGTACAGCGTGTTGACCGCCTCGGTGTCGTTGGTGACGCGGCTGACCAATTGGCCGGTGATCGCTTTGTCGAAAAACGCCATCGGCAGGGCCAGCACATGGGCATAGACCCGCTCGCGCAAGCGCAGCACCGAGCGCCGCGCCACCCCGGCCATGCGTGTCAATTGGGCGTAACGTATCCAGCTGGCGGCCCAGCCGGACAGCAGCAGCGCCGCCAGCAGCCAGCCCATGGCAAGCACATCGAACTGGCGCGGCAGCAGGTAGTTGTCGATGTAGTGTTTGCCGATGATGGGCCCCATCGCCTCCAGACCGGCCGCCGCACAAAGCCAGCCAAAGCCGCGCCGCAGCGCCGATTTTTCTGGCGCGGCCGCTTCCAGCAACAGGCCGACGGCGGCCCAGGGTCTCTCGCGGGTTTCAGCTTGCATTGATGCTCGCTTCCAGTTGTTGATAGCGCCATTGCGCCGCGTACCAGCCGTCCAGGGCCAGCAGTTCGGCGTGGCTGCCTTGCTCGGTGATGCGGCCGGCGCGCAGCACGGCGATTTGGTCTGCCTCCACTACCGCGCTGAGCCGGTGGCTGACGATGATGACGCTGCGCTCGGGTTGACCTTGTTGCTGCCGCTGTTGCCGCAGCACTCGCAGATGGGTGAGGATCTGCGTCTCGGTACCGGTGTCCACGGCAGACAAGGCGTCGTCCAACAGCAGGACGGGGGCGTCGGACAGCAGCGCCCGTGCAATCGCCACACGTTGGCGTTGGCCGCCCGACAGCGTCACGCCGCGCTCACCCACTTCGGTGTCATAGCCCTTGGGGCAGCGTTCGATGTCGGTGTCCACTGCGGCTTGCGCGGCGGCGGCCTTGATCTGCGCGCGGCTGGCGTCCGGCCGTGCCAGGGCGATGTTTTCGGCAATCGTGGCGGAGAACAAGAACGGCTCTTGCGGCACCCAGGCCAGGCCCAGCCGCAAGGCTTGCAGGCGCAGCGCCGGCAGTGGCAGCTCACCCATCAGGAGGCGGCCGCTGTCCGGCTCGAACTGCCTCAGCAGCAGGCGCAGCAAGGTGGATTTACCCGCGCCGGTCGGCCCGACCAAGCCCAGCGTCTGGCCGGGCGCCAGCGTCAGCGTGATGTCCTGCAAGGCCGGGCCGGGCGCGCCGGGGTAGCTGAAGCTGACCTGCTCGAAGCGGATGGCAGCCGGGCTGGGCAACTCGGCCTGACCGGTGTCGGCCAGCGTCAGTGGCGCTTGCAGCACCGGTGCCAAACGGGCCCAAGCGGCGCGGCCACGCTCCAGCAGCGACAGCACCCAACCGGCCGCAAACATCGGCCAGATCAACTGCCCCAGATACATGGTGAAGGCGGTCAACTGCCCCAGCGTCAACTCTTGGCGCGCCAGCAGCGTGCCGCCCAGGCCCAGCGCGATGACGGTGGCGGTGGTCAAGGTCATGCCGACAGCCGGCTCGTAAGCCGCCTCCCAGCGCTGGGCGCTGTAGCTGGCTTGTGCGGCTTGATCAGCCAGTTCGCTGAACTGCTGGTTGTTGCGCTGCATCAGCCCCAGCGCCCTGACGGTGCGCACGCCGGACAGCCCTTCTTGCACCTGCTGGTTGAGCCCGGCAAAGCGCGCCAGCGAGCTTTGCCAAGCCCGGTGCACATGGTCGGAGATGCGCCAAAAGGCAAAAGCCATGAAAGGGAAGGGCAGCAGCGCGGCCAAGCCCAGCCGCCAGTCGATGCCGACCGTCATCATGGTCAGCACCAGAATCAGCGTCAGCGAGCCATCAAACGCGGCCAACATCGCTTCGCCGGCAGCCATCTCGACGGCATCCACATCATTGGTGGCCAGCGCCATCAGGTCGCCGGTGCGCTTGGCCTGGAAAAACGTCGGCCCTTGCAGCGTCAGCAGCAAGTAAAGCCGGGTGCGCAATTCCCGGCCGAGCGAATAGGCTGCCGCGAACAGCACCAAACGCCAGCCGACCCGCAGCAAATAGATCACCGCGCCGGCCAGCACCAGCCAGCCCAGTTGCTTCAGCAGCGCCGGGCCGTGCAAGCTGCCGGCCACCAGCCCGTCCACCAGATGGCCGACCTGGCGCGGAATCCACACGGTCAGCAGCGCAATGCTGGCCAGCATCACGGCCGCCGCCGCATAGGCGCGCCAATGCCGGCGCACAAAGCCGGCAAGCATTTGATTCAAGGTCATCGGGGATCGGTCCAGCAGCGAGCAAAGCTGCGGATTCTAGAAGCGTGGCGTTGTGCCCGCTTCAGCGGTGCCAAGCAACCTTGGCGCAGGTCTCTTGCGCAGGCCGGCCGTGCTTGACACTGCATTCTTGCGCTATGCCTCAGCTCAAAGCTTGAACACCGCCACCGTCTGCACCAAGCCGAGGGCCTGCGATTTCAGGCTGGAGGCGGCGGCGGCCATTTCTTCGACCAGCGCGGCGTTTTGCTGCGTCACTTGGTCCATCTGCACCACCGCTTCGCCCACTTGAGCAACGCCCAGGCTCTGTTCGCGGCTGGCCGCACTGATCTCGCCCATGAGGGTGGTCACGCGTTGGATGCTGCGGACGACTTCTTCCATCGTGGTGCCGGCCCTGTCGACTTGTTGTGTGCCCAGTTCCACCCGCTCGACGCTGGCATTGATGAGCAGTTTGATTTCTTTGGCTGCTTGGGCCGAGCGCCCGGCGAGGCTGCGCACTTCCGTGGCCACGACCGCGAACCCGCGGCCCTCGGTGCCGGCCCGTGCCGCTTCGACGGCGGCATTCAGTGCCAGGATATTGGTTTGAAAGGCCAGGTCGTCGATGGTGCCGATGATGTCGGCAATCTTCTTGCTGGCGTCGTTGATGTCTTTCATGGTGTGCACCACTTGCGCCACCACGTCACCGCCTTGCACCGCGACCGCACTGGCGGTCAGCGCCAATTGGTTGGCCGTGACCGCGTTGTCGGCATTCTGTTTGACTGTGGAACCCAGCTCCTCCATCGACGACGCGGTTTGCTCCAGCGCACTGGCCTGAGCTTCCGTGCGGCTGGAAAGATCTTGGTTGCCCTGGGCGATTTGCGCGCTGGCCGTGGCCACACCTTCGGAGCCCTGGCGCACGGTGTTGACGACGGCGGTCAGCGAGCTTTGCATGGCGGTGATCGCTGCCAGTACGCTGGTGGTGTCGCCGGCCCGCGGTTTGACCGTCATGCGTAAATCACCCGCAGCCACCAGCACCACGGCTGCGCACAATTCGTCGGGCTCGGCACCCAGTGCGCGTGCTATCTGACGGGTCATGCTGATGCCTACGCCCACGCCGATCACCAGCATGGCCAGGGCCAAGCCAAACAGCAGAACTATGGTGTTTTTTGCGCTGTCGCTGGCCGAGTGAGTCAGCTCGGACGCATAGCTTTGTTGCTGATCCATCGAGTCATCGACGGCCTTGAACAGGGTGTTTTGCATGCCCCGCAACTCGGCCAGCAGCAGCACCGCCTCGGCGACTTGCTCCGAGCGGGCCAGCGCTTCAACATTGTCGATTTCACTGGCGTAGGTGGGCGTGGCCTGTTTGATGGTTTCCAACAATGCAGCGCTTTTGGGCTGCCGAATGGTCGCATCCAGTTGCAGCAGCAACTTGCTATTGGACGATCGTGCCGCAGTGATCCTCAGCTTTTCTGCGTCGCGCACGTCGACGTTTGCAGTCAGCAGAATATTGCGAATCGCGCAAGCCTCAATATTGAGGTTGTCCTTGTATTCCGCCAACTGGTTGGTTTTGACCATGCGGCCGTTGGCGAGCTGATCC
>CANFYD010000309.1 GCA_947450745.1 Burkholderiales bacterium | reverse complement strand
TGACGACTTACCTTGCTGCCGCTGCCGCTGCCGCTCCCGTCACGAAGCCAGCGTCCTGCTGCGCGTGGTGATCCACCCGTGCCAACTGCCCATCGTCCAGGTGATAAACCGTGTCGAAGCCTTCGATCATGCGGTGATCGTGGGTGACGGCGATCACGGCCGAGCGGCGTTCGCGGGCGATTTCGCGCAGCATGGCCATCACTTTGGTGCCGCGCTGGGTGTCGAGCGCCGCCGTCGGCTCGTCGGCCAGGATCAGCGCCGGTTCGTTGGCCAGGGCACGGCCGATGGCCACGCGTTGCTGCTCGCCACCGGACATCTGCGCCGGCAGCGAATCGGCGCGGTGGGCAATTTCCAGATAACCGAGCAGGTCCTTGGCGCGCCGGGTCGATTCGCGCCGGCTCACTCCGTTCAGTTGCAGCATCAGCGCGACGTTCTCCAGCGCGGTCAGGAAGGGGATCAGGTTGTGCTGCTGAAAGATGAAGCCGATCTTGCTGCGCCGGAACGCGCGCACGTCGACGCCGGTGGGCCCGTCGTCATGCAGCACCTGACCGGCGATGACGATGCGCCCGGTGGTGGGCGGCTGGATCAGGCTGATGGCCAGCAGCAGCGTGCTTTTGCCTGAGCCACTGGGGCCGAGCAGGGCCACCAGTTCGCCGGCCTTAACAGTCAGGCTGGTGGGCTTCAGTGCCTGCACGGCCAAGTCGCCGTGGCCAAAGGTTTGGCTGACGTTGTGAATCTCGAGGACAGCCATGTCAGGACTCACGCCGGGCCGTCCCAAGGGAGGCCTGCGACCCTCGGGGGACAGTGAATGAAGTGAGCGTGGGGGCATCATGTCAGGACTCACGCCGGGCCGTCCCAAGGGAGGCCTGCGCCCCCTCGGGGGGCAGTGAATGAAGTGAGCGGGGGGGCACCATGTCAGGACTCACGCCGGGCCGTCCCAAGGGAGGCCTGCGACCCTCGGGGGACAGTGAATGAAGTGAGCGTGGGGGTACCATTTCTAGCCTCCCAGTGCCAGTTGCGCCGGCGTGCGCAGCGCATGCCAGACGGCAATCAGGCTGGCCAGCACTCCGCCGGCCAACATGACCGCGAAAGTGATGGCGGTTTCGGTGCCCACAAAGGCCAGCGTGCGCGGGAAGTTCGGGGCAATCAGGTCGCGCAGCGCATAGGCGACGGCAAAGCTCGCCAGCGTCAGCAACATCGACTGAGTCATGATCAGCCGCACGATCAAGCCATTCGGCGCCCCGATCAGTTTAAGCGTGGCAATCGACTTGATCTTCTCTATCGTCAGCACATAGACGATCAACGCGATGATGACGATGGACACGAGGATCAGCAGCGTGCGAAAGAGCCCCAGCACGGCCGAAATCTTGCTCAGCTTGCCCTCCAACATCAGCTCGCGCTCCTCGGCCCCGGTGTAGACGTTGAAGTAGAGCCAGGCGCGGATATGCGCGGCCACGGCCAGCCCGTCGGCGCCGGGGGCCAAGGTCACCAGCACGGCGTTGATGCTGTTGTTGCCGCTGGCCAGCAAGGGCAGCAGCCGTGCCGACTGCTCGGCCGAATAGCCGGCCTTGTCCAGCCGCTGCAGGTTGGCGGCCGTGGCCGCGTTGAGGGCCCGTTTGTCCTGCTCGAATTGCAGCTTTTGTGCATCGGGCAGCGCCAGGTAGATCAGCGGATTGCCGCCCGAGTCGACCGCCGCGCTGGTGATGCCGACCACGTGGAACGTGTCGCTGCCCAGCGGTACGCGGTCGCCGAGTTGCAGACCGAGCTTGCGGTCGGCCACCATTTCGTAGTGCGGCGCCGTGATCGTGCGGCCCAGCGTGATACCTTGCGGCCCGCCCGCGCCGCCGAAGATGTCGTAGCCGATCAGGGTGAACTGCTGGTCGCGGCCGGCAATCAGGCGCTGCGCCGTGTACAGGGCCAGCGGGCTGGCGCGCGCCACGCCCGGCGTTGCCGCGATGGTCTTGTAACTGTCCATGGGGATGCGCGAGGCCTCGTTGAACGGCCCGCCGCGGCCGCGCTCGACCACCCACAGGTCGGCGGCCGTGTGGTCGATCAGCCAGACGCCGTCCTTGATGTTGCCTTGATAGATGCCGTTCATCACCAACACGATGGCCAGCAGCATCGCGACACCGAGGATGGTGGCGAGAAACTTGCCGAGGTGGCGGCGGATGTCTTTCAGTGCGAGTTCCATGGCTTGTGGCGGGCGCGGTCAGGGTTGGGCCGCAGCGTCGGCGCGTCGCACGCGCTGCTGGTCGGCCACGCCGGCGGCCTCGGCCACCACGGCCTCGCCGCCGCCCAAGCCCTGGCGGATCAGCACCTTGCGCGCATCGGCACCGGCCGTCTGCACCGGCCGGAAAACGGCCCGCTCCGCTTCAATCAGCAGCACGCCCTGGCGGCCGTTCTTGTCGCGGGTCAGCGCCGTCAGGGGCAGCAGCACACCCCGGTCCTCGCCCACCGCGATGGTGACTTCGGCTTCCTGGTCGATGGCAAAGCGCTGCGGCACGCTGTCGAAGGCCACATGCACATCGAGCTCGCGCGTGGCCGCGTCGGACTGGCGGGCGATGCGCGCCACCCGGCCGGCCAAGACCTCGCCGCTGCGCAAGCGGATGCTCGCCACTTGGCCGGGCTGCACCCGGCCGACCACCGACTCATCGACCCGCGTGGCCACCCACAGCGACTGCGGATCGACGAGCTTCAGCAGCGCCGTGCCGGGGGCGACGGTGCTGCCGACTTCAGCCAGGCGCTGGGTCACCACGCCATCCATCGGTGCGGTGATGCGGGTGTAGGACAGCACGGCGTCGGAGTAACGCGCTTCTTGCACCAGCGTGCGTGCGTCGGCAGCGCGTGCCGCCAGCGCGGCTTGGGCCACGTCCACGCCAGCCACCGCGCCGCCGAGGCTGGCGTTCGAGGCATCGACCACCGCTTGCGAGACAAAACCCTGGGCCAATAACTGCTGGTCGCGGCGCAGCTTGCTGCGCGCAAGTTCGAGGTCGGCCTGTGCCTTGGCCAGCGCGGCGCGTGCGCCATCGGTGTTACGCAGCAAGGCTTCTTGCTGGCCGGTGACGACGCCGCGGCGGGCGCTCAGGTCACGATCATCGAGCGTGACCAGCAATTGGCCCCGGCTCACCGTGTCGCCCACATCGACCAACACCTGCGTGACCGTTGCGTTGACCCGTGAGCTCAAGGTGACGGGAATGCGCGCTTGCACGCTGCCTGGCCCGACCACGTGCGCGGCCATCGCGCCTTCGGTGGCCACGGACACTTGCACCGCAGTGGTGTGGACAAAGCGCCAGTACAAGGCCGCGCCGGCGACAAGCAAGAGCAAGGCCGCGACGGCCAGCGCAAGGACGCGCCGACGGCGGGGTAGGGCGGTAGAAGCTGTCATGAAGTAAATAGGTAGCCGTGCAGTGAGTGGAAGTATCACGGGCAATGATTGTGCAATTTCCACTTTTCTTCGTGGCCCATGGCTTTGGCAAAGGCGGGCACGGCGCAACGCTTCGCTTCGGCCGCATCTGCCGCATCTGCCGATGTGAGCGCTGTGCCCTGTGCGGGCGGCTCGGTGCTGCGAGTCGCCAGCTGTGCAGCGACCGGCCGCTGCTGCTCGGGCAGTCCGAGCGCCGTGACGCCGACCATACCGAGGAATCCGACCACGACGGCGGCTTGGCGCCAGGTGCCGCCTTGGCCTGCCACGGGCTTCACCTCGCATACCCCGCCGGGGCAGAGTTGCGCTGGCTGCTGGTGGAGCAGGTTGTAGAGCTTGCAGCCGACGCAGATGCCGAAGGCAGTCTCGAAAAACATCAGCAACAAACAAGTGGCGCAGACCAGCATGTTGACGGGGCCGACGACGTTGTTGAGCACCATCAAATAGAACATGGCCAGGGCCAGCACGAAGCCAATGGCCCAGGCGAAGCGCTTTTGCGGTGCTCCGACATAGTCGGGCTGCTGCTTGCGCACGGCCCATTGGCCGACGATCAGGCTGGGGGCATAGCGCGGGTTGGCGAAGAGGCGGAGGCCGAAGTCGATCAGGAAGGCGACCACGAACACCCTGGTCGGCTGGAAGTTGCCCAGTAGGAAGGCGTTCATGAAGCTCACGATCGCGAAGAAAAACAGGATGCCGGCAGCGGCCCGCACCGCGCGTTCGTTCAAGACCTGAACCGGGTAGCCGGCGACCTGCTCGCCGAATGCGAAGTGATTGTTCATTGGCTGGCTTGTGTCCAACAGGATGACGCCGGCACGGGATTGCGCCGAACAAACCGTATTGAACCCGCAAGCGGGCTGCCCAACATGGTCGGATCTGGCCGTATTGCATCGCCGCGTTGCACTGGCGAGCTGTGCAACACTGCGATACAAAACTATCGGCTGCCGCCGCGCGGCCGGCCTCACGCTCAGGGCCATGGACACTCAGGACCGCATCCTCATCGTCGACGACGACCCCGAGATCCGCCAGTTGCTGGTGGACTATCTGGTGCGCAACGGTTTCGATGCCGTGCCGGCACGCAATGGCCGGGAGATGGCACAGGCGCTGGAACGCCACGCCATCGACCTGGTCGTGCTGGACCTGATGTTGCCCGACACCGATGGCTTGCTGCTGTGCCGAGACTTGCGCGCCAAGTCCAATATCCCGGTGCTGATGCTCACGGCCAGGGGCGAGGAGGCCGACCGCATCCTGGGCATCGAGATGGGTGCCGACGACTACCTTGTCAAGCCCTTCAGCCCGCGCGAGTTGCAAGCCCGCATCAAGGGCATCTTGCGCCGCACCCGCTCGCTGTCGCCCAACTTGAAGCCCGACACGCAGCGCTGCCTGGCTTTTGCGGGCTGGAAGCTCGACACCGCCACCCGCGTGCTGACCGGTGCCGACGGCGTGGCGACACCGCTGTCGGGGGCCGAATATCGGCTGCTGCGCATCTTGCTCGATCACCCGAACCGGGTGCTCAACCGAGACCAGTTGGTGGAGCTGATCCACGGCCGCGAGGCCGAGCCCTATGACCGAGCCATCGATGTGCAGATCAGCCGCTTGCGTCAGCGCTTGCAGGACGACGGGCGCGAGGCTCGGCTGATCAAGACGGTGCGCGGTGAGGGCTATTTGCTGGCCGCCGCCGTCGAGGGCAGGTCAACATGCGACTGAAACCGCTGAAGCCGCTGAAGCCCTCCGCTTGGCTGCCCAAGTCGCTGGCCGGGCGCATGACCCTGATTCTTGTGGTCGGCTTGCTGGCCGCACAGATGGCCAGTTTTTATCTCCACATGCGGGACCGCGTCGAGCTGCTGGCTTCCGGCACGATCCAGGGCGAGTCGCTGGTGATGGGGGCCGTGCCG
>CANFYD010000308.1 GCA_947450745.1 Burkholderiales bacterium | reverse complement strand
CTGGCTTTTGTGGCGGCTCTAGGCCCCGGCATCGAGAACGCGGTGCTGGCGATTGCCATCACCTCCTGGCCGCCCTATGCCCGCATCGCCCGCGCCGAGACGCTGACGCTGCGCCATGCGGACTTCATTGCCGCCGTGCAGTTGCTCGGTGCCTCACGCTGGCGCATTTTGCTGCGCCACATCATGCCGCTGTGCCTGCCGTCGGTGATCGTGCGCGTCACGCTGGACATGGCCGGCATCATCCTGACCGCCGCCGGCCTGGGGTTTCTGGGCCTCGGTGCCCAGCCGCCGAGCCCGGAATGGGGCGCCATGATTGCCGCCGGCCGGCAATATGTGCTCGATCAGTGGTGGGTGGCGGCCGGGCCGGGCTTGGCGATTTTTATCGTCAGCCTCGGTTTCAATTTGCTTGGCGACGGCCTGCGCGATGCGATGGACCCAAAGACATGAAAGCTCCTCTGCTCGAAGTCAAGAACCTGCGCGTCGCCTTCCCCTCGCGGGACGGCGGGCTGGTCGAGGTGGTGCGCGGCGTGTCGTTCACTCTTGGGGCTGAGCGGCTGGCCATCGTCGGGGAATCGGGGTCGGGCAAATCGCAGACCGGCCGGGCCATCTTGGGTCTGTCGGCACCGGAAGCCCGGGTCAGCGCCGACCTGCTGCGCTTTGACGGCGCTGATCTGCTGCGCTGCAGCGTCGCCGAGCGGCGAGCCCTGCGCGGCCGCCACATCGCCATGGTCTTGCAAGACCCCAAATACTCGCTCAACCCGGTGCTGCGGGTCGGCGTGCAAATTGCCGAGACGCTGCGTGCGCACCAAAAGGTGTCCAGCGCCGAGGTGCAGCGCCGCGTGTTGCAGGCGCTCAGCGATGTGGCGATTGCCGAGCCGGAGCGCGTCAGCCGTTTGTATCCGCACGAGCTGTCCGGCGGCATGGGGCAGCGGGTGATGTTGGCGATGATGCTGATCGCCGAACCCCGGCTGCTGATTGCCGATGAGCCGACCTCGGCACTGGATGTCAGCGTGCAATTGCAGGTGCTGGAGGTGCTTGACCAACTGGTGCGGCAGCGCGGCATGGGGCTGATCTTCATCTCGCATGACTTGCGCCTGGTGGCGAGCTTTTGTGACCGCATCCTGGTCATGTATGCCGGGCAGGTGGTCGAGGAAATCGCCGCGCAGCAGCTGCACCAGGCCCAGCACCCCTACACCCAGGGCCTGCTGAATTGCCTGCCCCGTTTGGGCGAAGCGCGCCATCCGCTGCCGACGCTGCAGCGCCAAGCGGAGTGGTTGCTATGACTGCCGTGATGCACATGCCGGTGGGCCTGGAGGTGCGGAATCTGCAAGTGCGCTACGGCGCGTTCACCGCCCTGCATGACTTGAGCTTCACGCTGGCGCCGGGCGAAAGCTTTGGCCTGGTGGGCGAATCGGGTTCGGGCAAATCGACGGTGCTGCGTGCGATCTGCGGCCTCGCACCGTTGGCGGCCGGGGTAGTGCGCTTGACCGGCGGAGCTGACTTGCCAGCGCCCGGCAGCAAGGACTTCCGGCGGCGCGTGCAGATGGTGTTTCAAGACCCGTATGGCTCATTGCACCCGCGCCAGACGGTGGACCGCATGCTGGCCGAGCCGCTGCTCATCCACGGTGTCGGCAACGAGCAAGCGCGGATTGCGGCGGTGCTGGATGCGGTGGGCCTGGGCCCGTCCTTTCGCTTTCGCTACCCGCATCAACTGTCCGGCGGCCAACGCCAGCGGGTGGCGATTGCGCGGGCGCTGATGCTGGAGCCGTCGGTGCTGCTGCTGGACGAGCCGACCTCGGCGCTCGACGCTTCCGTCCAGGCGGAGGTGCTGAACCTGCTGGAAACGCTGCGGCGCGAGCGCGGCTTGAGCTTTTTGATGGTCAGCCACGACTTGGCGGTGGTGACCCATTTGTGCGAGCGCCTGATGGTGATGCAGACCGGCCGCGAGGTCGAGACGCTGACCTCGCCCGCGCTGGCCGCCGGTCGGGTGGCGCAGGGCTATACGAGGCAGCTGATGGCGGCCTCGGTGGGTTTTATAGCCAAGGAAGACAAAGCCAAGGTGGTTTAGAGCCAGGGCTTGAGCCAGCCCATGCCGTCCGACGTGGCATGCGCCGCCGTGCCGCGGCTGGGCCGGTATTCGCAGCCGATGTGGCCGGTGTAGCCCAGTTCGTCCAGCAGTTTGAACAGATAGCCGTAGTTCAGCTCGCCGATGTCGGGCTCATGCCGCTCGGGCACGCCGGCGATCTGGATGTGGCCGACCGCGCCGGTCGGCAGGTAGCGGCGAATCTTCATTGCCAGGTCACCTTCCACCACTTGCGCGTGGTACAGGTCCATCTGCACCTTCAGATTGGCCGCGCCGACTTCGGCAACGATGGCGTGCGCCTGATCCTGGCGGTTCAGGAAGAAGCCCGGCATGTCGCGCTCGTTGATCGGCTCGATCAGGATGTCCAGCCCCAGCTTGGCGGCCTCGGTCGCCGCATAACGCAGGTTGTCGACGTAGGTGGCTTGCACATCGGCGCGGCTGGCACCGGCCGGCAACAGGCCCGCCATCACATGGATGCGCGGGCATTGCAGCGTCAGTGCGTAGGCGATGGCTTGGCCGATGCCGTCCTGAAACTCGGCCTCGCGGCCGGGCAGGCAAGCCAAGCCGCGCTCGCCCGCTTCCCAGTGGCCTGGCGGGGCGTTGAACAGCACTTGCTGCAAGCCGTTGGCCTGCAGCTTGGCGGCCAGCTCTTGGGCGGGGTAGGCGTAGGGGAACAGGTATTCAACTGCCTTGAAGCCGTCGTGGGCGGCGGCGGCAAAGCGGTCGAGGAAGTCCACATCGTTGTAGAGCATGGACAGGTTGGCGGCAAAGCGGGGCATGGTGGGTCTTTCTTGTGGGGTGTGTTCGGCTTACCAGCTGGCGCCGAAGGTTTGGCGCAGCTCTTCAATCTGCGCTTCGCTCAAGGGGTCGGCTGGCGGGTCGGTGATGCAGCAAAGGCGGGCGGTTTCTTCCAGCTCTTCCAGCACCGCCATCGCGGCGGCCGGGCTGTCATGCCAGACATTCGGGCCCAGCCGGGCCAGCATCACCGCACGGATGGGCCGGCCGGCCTGGGCATAACGGGTGATCGCCTGCGCCACTGCTTCGGCGGCCTCGGGCGCGCCGGGCCGGTGGTAGGCGATGTGCGGCACATGGCCGACCTTCATGACGAAGTAGGGCGTGATCGGCGGCAGCAGTTCGGCCTCCAGCGACAACGCGCCGCAGGCCCTGGTGTCGGCCCGCAGCGAGCAAGCCACCAGATGCGTGCTGTGGGTGTGGATCACGCAACGGGCGGCAGCGGTCGTGGCCGTGATCTTGGCGGCGGCTTCGCTGGCGGCATAGATGCGGCGGTGCAGCAGGATGGTCTTGCTGGCGCGGTCGCCGCTGGTCTGCAGGCCTTGCGCGTCCAGGCGCGCCAGTCGCTGCGGCTGCAGCGTGCCCAGGCAGGCATCGGTCGGCGTGATCAGGTAGCCGTCGGCCAGCCGCACGCTGATGTTGCCGGCCGTGGCGTGCACATAGCCGCGCGCAAACAGCTCGCGGCCGACGCGGCAAATCTCCGCGCGGGCTTCGGCTTCGTCCAGAAAGTCGGGGCTGTTCAGCACAGAGCAAAGGCCTTGGTGAAGAAATCGGTGCTGCCGAAGTTACCCGATTTCAGCGTCAGGTGCAGGCCTTCGGGCGCGGCCTCGGCGGCGGCAAAACACCAGGGCACGCCCGGGTCGATTTGAGTGCCGATGCGCATTTGCGCAATGCCCAGCGCCTGCACGCAAGCGCCCGAGGTTTCACCGCCGGCCACGATCAATTGCCGCACGCCCAGTTCGACCAGCCCGCGCGCAATGTTGGCAATCGTCTGCTCGACCAGCGCACCCGCTTGCTCGACGCCCATTTGGCCTTGAATGGCGCGCACCGCCGACGGCTCGGCGGTCGAGTAGACCAGCAGCGGGCCGCCGGCCAACTGCGCCTTGGCCCAGGCCAACACCTCGGCGGCCACGTCGACACCGGCCGCAATGCGCAGCGGGTCGATGGCAAAGCTTGGGCGGCCGCTTTTGATGAAGTCCATCACCTGCTGGTTGGTCGCCACCGAGCAACTGCCCGAGACGATCGCTTGCAGGCCGGTGGCCGCTGGCAGATCGGCTGCTTGTGAGCTGGGCTCGATGCCGAAATTGGCCGGCAGCGCGATGGCCACGCCGGAGCCGGCCGTCAGCAGCGGCATGTCGCTCAGTGCCGGGCCCAGGCGCAGCAGGTCGGCGTTCGACACCGCATCGACGATGGCCATCGCCACGCCCTGGGCTTGCAGCTCCTGGATGCGGGCCCGGATGGCGGCCTCGCCCTGCGCCACCACTTGATGGTCGATCAGGCCGACCTTTTGCGTCGTCTGCGCTTGCAGCACCCGCACCAAGTTGGCGTCGGTCATCGGCGTCAGCGGGTGGTTCTGCATGCCGCTCTCGTTCAGCAACACGTCGCCCACGAACAAATAGCCCTTGAAGACGGTGCGCTTGTTGTCCGGGAAGGCGGGGGTGGCGATAGTGAACGGCGTGTTCAGCGCCTGCATCAGCGCGTCGGTGACCGGGCCGATATTGCCGGCTGCGGTGCTGTCGAAGGTCGAGCAGTATTTGAAATAGATCTGCTGTGCGCCTTGCGCCTGCAACCAACGCAGCGCAGCCAGCGATTGCTCGACCGCTTCGGCCTTGGGCAGCGTGCGCGACTTCAGCGCCACCACGACCGCATCGGCCTCGGCGTCAAGCGGCGCGCCCGGCACGCCAATCGTCTGCACCACGCGCATGCCGGCGCGCACCAGGTTGTTGGCCAGATCGGTGGCACCGGTGAAATCGTCGGCAATGCAGCCGAGCAGAATCTTCTTTGCAGTCATGGGCTTACTTCTTGTCGGCTGGGGCCGTGGTGGCGGCAGCGGCCGGCAGGGTGATGCCCGGGAAGATCTTGATCACCGCGCTGTCATCTTCCTTGGCAAAGCCGGCCGTCGAGGCCTGCATGAACATCTGGTGCGCGGTGGAGGCCAGCGGCAGCGGGAACTTGCTGGCGCGCGCGGTGTCCAGCACCAGCCCCAGGTCCTTGACGAAAATGTCCACGGCGGACAGCGGCGTGTAGTCGCCGGCCAGCACATGGGCCATGCGGTTCTCGAACATCCAGCTGTTGCCGGCGCTGTTGGTGATCACCTCGTACAGGGCGGCCGCCTCAATACCTTCGCGCAGGCCCAGCGCCATCGCCTCGGCAGCCACAGCGATATGCACGCCGGCCAACAGTTGGTTGATGATCTTGACCTTGCTGCCGGCACCAGCCT
>CANFYD010000307.1 GCA_947450745.1 Burkholderiales bacterium | reverse complement strand
TACTCGGTTTGACCCGCTTGATGGCGCAAACCCGCGGCTTGCTCTGAGCGTCATTCACGCCTCCGGCCGGTCGGCGCGTTTTGCCCTGTGCCAAGCCCACTTGTAGGGCGGGTCGCGACCCGCGTGTGGCCGACTGTGACGCCCGTGTTGCGCGACGCCAGCTCTTGTCGGGCTACTTCGCGCCGTCAGTGGCGGAATCGCTCGCGGGTCGCGACCCGCCCTACAGGGCTCACTGCCAAACGCGCAGCAACCAGCGGTTCAGCGCGGTGACTTCTTCCATGCACATCGAATGCTCCATCGGGTATTCATGCCAGTCGACCGTGTAGCCCAGCGCGGTCAAGGCGTCGCGTGAGGCGGCACCACGCGCGATCGGCACCATCGCGTCGCGGCTGCCGTGGGCCATGAAGATGGGCGTGAGCCGGTTGGCATCGCTGCGCTCGGCGGCGGTTGTGGCGGCCAAGGGCAGGTAGCCGGACATGCCGACCAGGCCGCCCAGCCGTTCCGGGTAGCGCAGGCCGGCCAGCAGCGTCATCGCGCAACCTTGCGAGAAGCCGGCCAGCACGATGCGCTCGGCCGGCACGCCGCGTGCGCGTTCCCGGTCAATCAGCGCATGCACTTGCAGAACGGAGGCGCGCAGGCCGGCCTCGTCCTCGCGCCGCAGCAGGTCGGTGCCGAACACGTCGTACCAGGCGCGCATCTTCATGCCCTGGTTGACGGTGACCGGCCGCTGCTCGGCGCGCGGCATCACGAAGCGCACCGGGCCGACGGCGTCGAGGTCCAGCGCGTCGCACATCGGGATGAAGTCGGCACCGTCGGCCCCCAGGCCGTGCAACACGATCAGGGTGGCACGCGGCGCGCCGGCGGGGTTCAGTTCAATGGTGGTCAAAGGCATGGCGGGCGGTTCAGTTGGAGAAAAAAAGAGGTCAGCGGTGTGGTGTTCAGCCCAACGGACGCACGCCGATCAAGGCCAGGTGCCCCCAGAACGCGAACGCGGCCCAGGCCAGCACACCGACGACGACGGTGGCCGCCGTGGCCAGCCCGTTGGATGCCACACGCACCGGAGGCTGCTGGCGATCCCGTTGGCGGGCGGCCCGGAACGACAGCACGGCCCAGATCAGGAAGCTGCCGAACAGCAGCAGATCGGCCAGCGTGTTGTTGGCCAGCAAGTGGGCCAGAGCCCAGACCTTGACGGCCAGCACCATCGGGTGGCGCAGCCGGGCCTTGATCGCATTGCGCGGCACATAGGTGGCCACCAGCAGCACAAAGGAGAACAGCGTCAGCAGGGCGGCCAGATGGTTCATGCCGCGCAGCGTGGGCCACAGCACCATCGGGGTCTGACGTGCCAGGCCGTAGCCCCAGACGATCAGCACAAAACCGGCGATCGACAGCGCGCTGTAGCCCAGCTTCCAGACCGCCTCACCGCGTTGCGCCAGTTGGGCGCTGCGCCAGTCATTGGCGAAGATGCGCACCGAATGCACGCCCAGGAAGAGAACGAGGCCGGCTATAAGTTCAAGCATGGGTTTCCTTGTGTTGCGTGGTCAAACGGGATGGAAAGGGGTGAGAAGGGCCTGACAAAGGCGGGCAGTTCAAGTCTGCTGTCACAGCGACCGGCCTTCCGAAAAACCGTAGACGCTGGCCAGCAGACGGGTGGGGAACTGCGCGACGGCGGTGTTGTAAACGGACACCGCCTGGTTGAACACCTGGCGGGCGAACGAGCGTTGGCGTTCGATCAGCTTCAGCTCATCGACCAGCGCGTACAGCGCTTCATCCTCACGCAGGCTGGCGTGGTGCTCCAGCATCGACATCAGCCGCGTCAGCGCCGCCGCTTGCAGCGCACTCGCCACCGCCAAGCTGGCCACCGGGTCACTGGCGTGCGGCCGGGCCCGCACCGACTGAGCGGCGGTCTGCGCCTCGGCCTGGGCGGCTTCCAGCGTGTCGAAGGTGGCTTGCTCGCTTGGCAGCAAGGGGCGCAGCAGGGCCACCAAGCGGCTGCACATCAGCGCCCGCGCCGTCATGTGTTCATCCAGCTGGACAAAGGCGGCGGCAATGGCGTTGCGCAAACTCATCAGCCGGTTGTAGGCCCCGATGCCCCAGAACAGCAGCAAGGCCGCCAGCCCCCAGGCCGCCAGGCTCCAGATGCTCATGGCGCGGCCTGCAATTCGGCCTGAAATTCTGCATAGCCGTGCGCCCGCAGCTCGCAAGCCGGGCAAGTGCCGCAGCCATAGCCCCAGGCGTGGCGTTGCGTGCGGTCGCCCAAGTAGCAGGTGTGGGTGTGTTCGACGATCAACTGGTTCAGCGCCGCGCCGCCCAATTGTTCGCTCAAGCGCCAGGTCTGCGCCTTGGTCAGGAACATCAACGGCGTTTCCAGCGTCATCGGCGTGTCAAGCCCCAGGCTCAGCGCCACTTGCAAGGCCTTCAGCGTGTTGTCGCGGCAGTCCGGGTAGCCGGAGTAATCGGTCTCGCACATGCCGCCCACCAGCACCGACGCCCCGCGCCGATAAGCCAGCGTGGCCGCAAAGGTCAGAAACAGCAGGTTGCGGCCCGGCACAAAGGTGTTGGGCAAGCCATTCGCCAGCATCTCGATGGCGCGGTGTTCGGTCAGCGCGGTGCTTGAGATCTGCCCGAGCAAGCCCAGGTCCAGCAGATGGTCGGCACCCAGCTTGGGCGCCCACTGCGGGAACTGCGCACGCAGCTCGGTCAGCACCGTCAAGCGGCAGTCCAGCTCGATGCGGTGGCGCTGGCCGTAGTCGAAGCCCAGCGTTTCAACCTCGGCAAAACGCTCCAGCGCCCAGGCCAGGCAGGCGGTCGAATCTTGGCCGCCGGAGAACAGGATCAGGGCTTTGCGGTGTGAATGGGCTGGGTGAGGCATCGGTGTGGCGCAGGTAAGAGTCAGTGGCGGAGTGTGCCAGGGTCGTGCTACCCGCCTTCATTCAAGGCGTGAAGTACGCCGCCCTTGATGATGAGCAAACTCGACGGATTGCGGCTGTGCACACCTTGGCCGCAGCACAAAATTTGCAGCGGGACTGGGCCAAACCCGCCACCCATCAAAGCTGCAGCTTGGTTTTGCTCCGCTATGCGCCCAAAGTTGGAACCCGCTACAATACGCAGTTATTTGCAGATTTGCAGATTTGCAGATTTGCAGATTTTAATATTTAAGTTTTTGGCGTTCTTGCTGAATTCACGGTGAGTTCAGTTTCGATGTCGACAATGACGCCCTTTTGGCACGATGTCAGCTGACGGAGCACGCAATGAAAGGCCTGGTTTTCAATTTACTCGAAACGGTTGTGACCGGAGCTCACGGCGAAGACACATGGGATGCACTGCTTGATGCCGCGCAATTGGACGGTGCTTACACGTCCTTGGGTAGCTACCCGGACGAGCAGATCAGCGCGCTGGTGCTGGCCGCCTCGCAGGCCCTGAAGCTGAGCCCCAACGAGGTGTTGCGCTGGTTCGGTCGGGAAGCCATGGCCGTGATGGTCGAACGCTATCCGACCTTCTTCTTGGCGCATCAATCGACTCGGCCTTTTGTGCTTAGCCTGAACAGCATCATTCACCCGGAAGTGCGCAAAATTTACCCGGGGGCCGACGTGCCGGTATTCGATTTCGACGATCAGCCCGACGGCAGTCTGCTGATGGGTTACCACTCGGCGCGCAAGCTCTGCGCGCTGGCGCAAGGCTTTGTCGAGGGCGCCGGTCGGCACTACGGCGAAACCGTCCGGTTCGAGCACCTGTGCTGCATGCACAACGGTGACCCGACATGCCAATTTCGCCTGGGGTTCACGGACGTTGCTCAGTGACTGCCAAAGAGGCGGTGCCCGCACTGCTGGTTGAAGAAGTCGCACGACTGAGGCGGCGGCTCGAGCGGGAACGTCGGGCTCGTGTGCAGGCCGAAAATATCGCCGAAAACGGGTTGCGGGAGCTTTATGTCAAGCAGCGCCAGAGCCAGTTGCTAGAGGCCGTAGCTACAGCCGCCAACCAGGCCAGCTCCGTGAGCGGTGTGCTGCGGCTGGCGGTCAGTGAAATCTGCGCCTTCACCGGCTGGGCCCTGGGTCATGCTTGGCTGATCGAAGGCATGGGCGCTGCGGCCATGCTGAAGTCCACCTTGATCTGGAATGACCACCGAGACGCCCGCTTCGATGTTTTTTGCTGCAACACCGAAGCCAGGCAATTCGCGTTCGGCGAGGGCCTGCCCGGCCGCGTGCTAAGTAGTGCAACAGCCGAATGGTTGACGACCCCGAGCTTGTCGGTGGCTACTTTTCCACGCGCATTGAGCGCCGAACAGGCCGGTTTGCGGTCGGCCTTTGCCTTCCCTGTGCTGCTGGGCAGCGAGGTGGTGGCCGTGCTGGAGTTTTTCTCGCGACAACTGCTCGATCCCGATGAAGCGCTGCTCAAACTGATGTTGCAAGTGGGCACGCAGTTGGGCCGGGTCGTGGAAAGGCGCCGCAACGAGCGACGCGTGATTCACGATGCCGCGCATGATTTGTTGACTGGTTTGCCGAACCGGACCTTGTTCCTTGATCGCTTACAGCATGCCGTGCTGCGCCGCAAGCGCAATGCTGCGTTCAAGTTCGCCGTGTTGTTCATGGATCTGGATCGCTTCAAGATCATCAACGACAGCCTCGGCCACCGCGCCGGCGACCAACTGCTGATCTTGGTCGGCAAGCGCTTGAATACCATTTCGCGCTGCTGCGCTGCGGTGGCCCGGCCTAATTTTCGGGGTGAGCTCGAGGACAGCACCGGCGAGGACATGTTGGCGCGGCTGGGCGGAGACGAATTCACGCTGTTGCTCGGCAATATCCCGGATGTGAGCGATGCGGTTCGGGTGGCTGCACGCATCAAAACGGTACTTGAGCAGCCCTTCATCGTCGACGGGCAGGAGATTTGCATCAGTGCCAGCATCGGCATCGTCACCAGCGAGCCGGACTATGACACTGCAGATGCGGTCATGCGCGACGCCGACATGGCGATGTACCTTGCCAAGACTTCGGGTAAAGCACGTTATGAAATTTACGACCAGACCATGCACGCGCTAGCGGTGCAACGGCTGGATCTTGAAACCGAGTTGCGTCGTGCACTGAGGGATGACAACTTCGTACTGCATTACCAGCCTATCGTCGCGCTGGACACGGAGACCTTGGTCGGCTTCGAGGCCTTGGTGCGCTGGCAGCGCACGCCCTCCGAGCTGGTCTATCCCGACCAGTTCATCCAGGTCTGTGAAGACACCGGGCTGATCGTCGAACTGGGCCTGTGGGTGATGCAGGAGGCGTGCCGCACGATGCGGGCCTGGCAGTTGCGATTTCCGCGCGAAACGGCGCTGTCGATCAGCATCAATGTCT
>CANFYD010000306.1 GCA_947450745.1 Burkholderiales bacterium | reverse complement strand
GTTCGTCAGCAGGGTGGTGTGCGAGGTTTGGCCGGGCGGCACCGGGCGGTACTGCGCATCGACCGGTTCCAGCAGCACCCAGTCGGCGTTCACATGCAACTGCCCATGGCCGCATTCCCAGGCGATCGGCAGAAATTCCGACGCGCCGTAGCTGTTGCGCAGCGCGCAGCCAAAGCTTTGCTCGATGTGGCCGCGCATGGCCGGCGTGAGGGTCTCGCCGCCGGTCCAGATCTCCTGCGGCCGGCAGCGCAAGTGGCCGCGCCGCACTTCATCGGCCAGCAGCACGGCGGCGGTCGGGTAGGTGGCCAGGATGGTGGGCGCAAAGTCATTCAGCTCGGCGACCAGCGTCTTGGCGGGCTGCAGGATGGAAAAGCTGCGCCAGCGGGCGGTCAGCCAGGGCTGGGCCAGCCGCAGCCGTTGCACCGATACCTGGCTGGCGAAATGCCCGCCGATGGCCCCGACCAAGGCAAAGCGCTCGGCCAAATAGAGCGGGTCCCAGAGCCGCGCCCAGGGCCGGGGCGAATCCCGGCGGCCGGCTTCCAGCGCGTCGTACACCGCCATCGCCTGTTCGTCCTGCACAAAGAGGGCCGACTGACCGGTGCTGCCGGAGCTTTCCCAGACCCAATATTTGCCCAGATAGGCTTGGCCGATGCGCTGCGGGTCGGCGCAAAAAGCGCTCAGGCCGGCCGATGTGAGCTGCGGGTCGGTCACATGGTCGGCAAAGTTGCGCTTCAGCTCGGGCTTGGTCAGCACCGGCAGGGCCTGCAATGGAATGTCGCCCGAGGGATAGGCCCGCTCCAGTTCAGCCAAGACCCGTGCATAAAACGGCGCGGGGCGGGCCGCTTGCAGCAGTTGCTGCAGACGCTCGGCCTGGCGCGCGGCGATGGCCTGTGCGCTGGCACGAGCTGCCAAGCGGATGTCGGCCGCGATCGCCGCAGGGGTCAATCGGTGTAGCACTGCAGCACGTACTCGCCGGGTGCCTCGCCCATCACATCACGGGCCGGGATGGCCTGCGCCGGCTGGGGTGGGGATGACCGAGCAGCCAGCCACGTGTGCCAGGCTGGCCACCAGGAGCCGGGGTATTCGGGGGCTTGCTGGGCCCATTCCTGATGCTCCAGCCAGGGGCCGTGGTCGGCGCGGCAGGCGAGCCGGTAGCTGCGGTGGGCATGGCCGGGCTCGGAGATGATGCCGGCGTTGTGGCCGCCGCTGGTCAACACGAAGGTGATCTCGGTATCGCTCAAGTGGTGCAATTTGTAGACCGAACGCCAGGGCGAAATATGGTCGCGCTCGGTGCCGACCAAGAAGACCGGCAAGTGGATGTCGGACAGCGAGACGGCGCGCCCGTCGACCCGGTAACTGCTGGTGGCCAGCGCGTTGTGCAAGTAGAAAGCGGTCAGGTATTCGTGGTGCATGCGAGCCGGCATGCGGGTGGTGTCGGCGTTCCAGGCCATTAGGTCGGTGCGCCGCTCGCGCTCGCCCATCAGGTATTCGCGCATGCGGCGGGTCCAGACCAGATCACGCGAATGCAAGAACTGGAAGGAGCCGGCCATCTGCTCGCCGGTCAGATAGCCCTTGCCGCGCGTCACTTCGTCGAGCAAGCCGACCTGGCTTTCGTCGATGAACAGGCCCAGCTCGCCCGGCTCCGAAAAGTCCGTCTGCGCGGCCAGCAGGCTCAAGGAGCGCAGCGGCGGCAGATCGGCCGCATCCAGGGTGCCGCCGCTGCGGCCCAGGGCGGCGGCCGCCACGGCCAGCAAGGTGCCGCCCAGGCAATAGCCCATCGCATGCACCGGCTGGCGCTCGCCGCCGGCCGCCGTGCTGCTGCTGGTGCTCATGCGGCCGATCGCCCGCAGCGCATCAAAAATGCCCAGGTGCAAGTAGTCGTCCAGCGTCAGGTCGTGGTCGCTGGCGTCCGGGTTGCGCCAGGACAGCATGTAGACCGTGTGGCCTTGCTCGACCAAGTACTTCACCATCGAGTTGTGCGGCGACAGGTCGAGGATGTAGTACTTCATGATCCAGGACGGCACGATCAGCACCGGCTCCGGGTGGACGGCAGCCGTCTGCGGCGTGTAGCGGATCAGCTCGATCAGCCGGTTGCGCAGCACCACCTTGCCCGGCGTGACGGCCAAGTCGCGGCCGACTTGGGTTGCAGGCAGCGCAGTGGTCTCGTCCTGGGCGTCCGGCAGGCCCAGCGTGTCGTGCAGCCAATGCTCTAGGCCCTGCACCAAGTGCGCGCCACCCGACGCGGCCACATCTTGCAGCACCACCGGATTGGTCAGCAGGCTATTGGCCGGCGTCAGCAGACCGAGCCACTGGCGAGCGAAAAAGCGCGTCATCTCGGTGTGGTGGGCGCTCATGCCGGCCACATGACCGGCTTCTGCCCAAAAAGTCTCGGCATTGCGAAAGCCGCTGCGCAACACATTGAACGGATATTGCGCCCAGGCCTCATGCCGAAAACGCGGGTCGTCGTCCGCCGTACCGATGGCTGCCTGGGCCTCGGGCTCGCCGTTGGGTAAGGCGTTGCTCAAGGTCTCGCGCAAGGTGCTACCCGCCAGTTGAGTCGCCAGCGTGGCCAACTCCAGCTGCCGCCCCGGCGAGACCGCCAAATGCCAAGCCCAATCGGCCGTGGCCAAGGCCAAGGACACCGCAGACAAGCCCCCCGTCAGTGGTGCCATGCTGGTGTGCACCATGCGGTCGAGCCGCTGGGTCGGTGACTCCTGCATCGCCGCACCGCCGAATTTGACGGCTTGCGGTGGCACTGCTGCCACCAAGACGGGGGTGGGTCTCAAGGCTTGCGGTGCAAGCGCGTGCGCGGTCGATTTGCTCATGGAGATCAATGCCTTTAACCAGCGCTGGCAGGCGGCGCTGCTGAATAGCGCTCGACAGTCAAGCGCGGATTCATTCTGTTGCTGGCGCTGTCTGCGTGGCTTGATCTAAGGCAAATTTTGGGCGCTGTGGCGCTAGTCGAAGCACCTGCGTTTGTTTGGTTGAACAAGAGCGCAACCGAAGGGTCAGGCTGGTGGAGCGTTTTGCGGAGGTCAAGGAGGAGGCCGCAGCCCTAGGCTGCGCTGGAGGACACGTAGCAAAACGATCCGCCGGCCTGATCCGGCAAACCCGCCGTTTCCCCGCTAACGCAGTGCTCCGCAACAAGCCTGGGATGCGCCTACGCCTTCAGCCCCAGCGCCTTCCAGCCGTCCAGGCCGAGCTTTTCCAGCGTGGCCATATTGGCTTCGTAGATGGCGTCGGTGTCGGCCATGGTTTCGGTGGCGCGCTCAATGCTGCTTTCGCGCAGCAGGTGCAGCGTGGGGTAGGGCGAGCGGTTGGTGTAGTTGCTGATGTCGTCGATCTGCGTGCCACCGAACTGGTATTGCGGGTGGAAGCTGGCGATTTGCAACTCGCCGTCCAGTTCCAAGTCTTCGACCAATGCGTCAGCGGCACCGAGGAAATCGTTGTAATCGAGGAAATCGGTCAACACCAGCGGGTGGATCAGCAGCGTGGTTTCGATCTCTTCCGGGTCGGCGCGGTTCAAGGCCAGCAGTTCGTGGGCCAACTCCTTCAGCAAGTCCTCCGGCGTGGTGGCGGTGCTGACCACATAGCGCAGGCACTTATTGACGTGGACGCTTTTGGCGAACGGGCAGAGGTTGAGCCCGATGACGGCTTTCTCCAGCCAGTCTTGCGTTTCTTGCTGGGCTAGGGGATTCAGGGCGGCGCTGTTGGTGGTGCTGTTCATTTCATATCGTTCATCGTTGCAAACCTGTCAAAGCCTGGCCGGCTGCTTGCAGCGCCTGCGCCAGCAGTTGTTGTTTCCACTCGTCGGTGTCCACATAAAAAGCGTCGCGGATCTGCTGCTTGATCGCTGTTGCCTGCGGCTCAGGGGCTTCGGGGTGAGCCTCCAACCAGTGGTCGGCCCGCAGCGCTTCAATCATCTGTGGCAGCGGGCAGGTGCCGTATTCCAGCGCGATGCCGGTGTACTGCGCCGCCGGGCAGGCGTGGCCAATCACGTTCCACATCAGCCCGACCAGCGGTGCCGAGCTGCTGCTGCCGTCGGTCATGCTGGTCACTGCGTCACCCCACCAACTGCGCGCGCGGGCCAAGGCCTGCGGGTCGTCGTGGCCGGCAAAAATACGCTCGCCATGGCCGCTGGGCCCCAAGCCGGTGTGCAGGTCGATCCAGGCCACCGCTTGCGCGCCCTGGCCTTGCTCTTCCAGCACATGCCGCAGCGTCACATGGCTCCAGGTGGGTGCGCGGCCGCCGTAGAACAGGCCCAGCTCATGGCTGTATTGCCCGCCGGTGATGGCGGTTTGCAAGGCGCGCTCGCCATGTAGCGCCGCGTAGTCCGCCAGCACCGCTTCGTCGGCGGGCGAGGGCGGCCAATGGGAGGGCAGCAGCGCGGCGGCGATCTCGTCATAGCCGGCGTTGTGCGGCAGCGGCAAATGAAAGTCGTGGAAATTGCGGTTCAGGTCCACACCTTCTTGCGTGACCCGCCGCCACCAGGAGAAGCCATGCGGATTCAGCGCGTGGATGTAGAGCACGGCAACGCTTGAAGATTTGGCAGCGGCTTGCACGGCCGCCAGCCAGTCGGCGTTGCCGAGCAGGCCGGTCTGAATACCTGAACCGGCAAAGCCTTCGACGCCGTGGCAGGCGCTGCTGATGATCAACAGCTTGGTGGCGTGGCGTGGCCCCTGGCGCACCACATCCATCCCCAGCCGTTCGCCGTCGCGGCCCAGCAGCGGGTGTTCGTGGGTCTCCACGTCCAGGCCAGCGGCCTGCGCGGCGGCGAGGAAGCGCGTGCGCGCCTCGGCGTAACTCTGCGAGAAGGACTCGGCCGCCGTCATCACGCTTGCGTTGCCTTCATCCGTTCATTCAGCAGTGCCTTCAACGGCGCACTCAGCCACGCCTCGGCCATGCGCACCCACATCGTGCCGCCGAGCGGGATCAGCTCGTCATTGAAGTCGTAGCTGGGGTTGTGCAACATGCAAGGCCCCAAGCCATGGCCGCCTTCCCGGTGCGTGCCGTCGCCATTGCCGATCAGGAAATAGCAGCCCGGCTTTTCCTGCAGGAAGAAGCTGAAGTCTTCGGCGCCCATGGTCGGCTCGAAGTCCTGCACATTGGCGGACCCGACCATTTCGGCCAGCGTCTGCTGCACAAAGGCAGTTTCTGGCGCGTGGTTGATCGTCGGCGGGTAGTTGCGCTTGAACTCGAATTCGCAGGTCACCTCAAAGGCCTCGGCGGTGGCTTGGGCCACTTGCTGCATGCGCCGCTCGATCATGTCCAGCACCTCCAGCGTGAAGGTGCGCACGGTGCCCTGGATCTCGCAGCTGTCGGGGATGACGTTGGTCGCTT
>CANFYD010000305.1 GCA_947450745.1 Burkholderiales bacterium | reverse complement strand
TGCGCCTTCATCGACGCCAGCCTGCTGCGCCACGGCATCGCCAAGCCGCTGCCGATTCACACGCTGATTGAAACCCACGGTGCGCTGCGTAATGTGCAGCAGATTGCCGCGCACCCGCGCATCGAGTCGCTGTCCTTCGGCTTGATGGATTTCGTCTCGGCGCACCGCGGCGCCATTCCGCGCCAGGCGATGAGCGTCGACGGGCAATTCAGCCATCCGCTGGTCGTGCGGGCCAAGCTGGAGATCGCGGCGGCCGCCCATGCCAGCGCCAAAACGCCGTCGCACTGCATCGTCACCGAATTCAAGAACGCCAAGGCCATTCACGCCGCCGCCGTCCGCGCTGCCAGCGAGTTTGGCTACACCCGCATGTGGAGCATCCACCCGACTCAGATCCAACCGATTCTTGACGCCTTTGCCCCCAGCGTGGCCGAAGTGGACGAAGCCATCGAGATCATCCACGCGGCACAAGCGGCGGCTTGGGCCCCGATCCAGTACCGCAACACCTTGCATGACCGCGCCAGTTATCGCTATTTCTGGCAGGTGCTGGAGCGGGCGCAACGCACCGGGCAACCGCTGCCCATCGAGGTAGCGCTCGCCTTTTTTGGCCCGCACGCCAGCGACATGGCCTAAAGTGGCGGTGGTTTCTCCAAATTTGGCAAGTAACTGCTGGCAAACGCTAACGGTTTCCCTGCAAACTGCCGCCACAATTCATTTTTCTTCTCATCCGAGTACGCCATGCCATTGATCCGCCCCTTGCTCAAACCAGTCTTGCTGCTCTGCGCCCTGGCGGTCAGTGGCAGCAACGCGTGGTCGGCCGTCGTTGAAAACGTCAAACCGCGCAGCCGCATTGCTGCCAAGGTCAAACCCGCGCCGGTCGTGGCGCCTATCGTTGAAGACGACACCCCGCTGAATGAGGACCAATTGGCGGTTGCCCAGCATGTGCATGCCGGCGATGCCGCTTGCGAATTCAAGAACAAGGTGACGATCACGCCGAACCCCGACAAGCCGGGTCGCTTCCGCCTGCAGTTTGGCCATTTGGTCTACAACATGGCACCCGAGCCCACCACCACCGGCGCGGTTCGCCTGGAGGACAAGCAAGCCGGCGTGGTCTGGCTGCAAATCCCCAGCAAGTCGATGTTGATGAACACCAAGGTGGGTCAACGCATGGTGGACAGTTGCCTGCACGCCGCCCAAATCGCCGCCAACGCGACCGCACTGCCCGGCGAAGGTGGCATCGGCATCACCACGACCCCGGTGCTGCCGCCCGTCATTGCGCAAGTGGGCAAATAGGCAATTAGCGCGAGCTTCGCCGCGAGCAATCTAACAAGCAAGGAGGCCGAGGCCTCCTTTTTTTGCGTCCGCTGCAGGTCGATGGTTTGCCCTACAGCGCTTGCAGTACGGCGATGTAAGTACGTATAATTCGAGCATACTTTGCGAGATCCGACATGGAAGCCACAGTTGCTGAACGCGGTCAAATCACCTTGCCCAAAGCCATTCGGGATGCGCTGGGCTTGAGCAAGGGCACGATTCTGAAGATCGAACTGGACGGCGCACGCATCATCTTGCGCAAAAACGTCGATGACGCCATCTCCCGCGCCCGCGGCCGTTTCAAGCTGCCCGAAGGCACCAGCTCCGACGATGTGATGCGCGAGTTGCGGGGACGTGCTCCCGGCGACCCGATCGCCGAGTGATCGGGCCCAAGCTTTCCACTGCGCCAGCGCCATGATCGCCATCGACACCTCCATCCTGATCGACCTGCTGGGTGACGACGTGCGCGCCGACGCTGCCGAAGCCTGCTTACGGCTCGCCCTGAGCGCCGGGCCGGTGGTGGTGTGCGATGTGGTGGTCAGTGAAGTCACGGCCGGCCTGGGCCACGGCTCCGAGGTGATGGATGTGCTGGAGGAAATGGGGCTGAGCTTCTTGCCTCTTGACCGCCGCGCCGCCATTCGAGCCGGTGAAATGCAGCGCAAATACAAGCAGCGTTTGCGTGAAAATGGCACTGCATCCAGCGCAGCTGCACAACGAACAATTCCAGACTTCCTCGTCGGCGCACATGCCATGTTGCAGTGCGAAGCCTTGATCACCCGCGACGACGGGTTCTTTCGCGATTACTTCAAGGGGCTCAAGGTCATCACGCCGACCTTGCCCTGAATTCCTCCTCCCAAACTTACCCACACCCGGAGAAAACCATGCTGCAAGCCTATCGCCAACATGTCGCAGAACGCGCCGTCCTCGGAATCCCTCCGCTTGCGCTGGACGCCAAGCAAACAGCCGAGTTGATCGAGCTGATCAAGACTCCGCCCGCCGCTGAAGAAGCGAGCGGCGAGTTCTTGATGGAGCTACTGACGCACCGTATTCCGCCGGGTGTCGATGACGCCGCCAAGGTCAAGGCCAGCTTCTTGTCGGCTGTAGCGCATGGCGACTTTGCCGTTGCCCTGATCAGCAAGACCAAAGCCACCGAACTGCTCGGCACGATGGTCGGCGGCTACAACGTCAAGCCACTGATCGACTTGCTCGACGACGCCGAAGTCGCCGCCACGGCCGCTGCCGCGCTGAAGAAGACGCTGCTGATGTTCGACTTCTTCCACGACGTCGCAGAAAAATCCAAGGCCGGCAATGCCTTCGCCAAGGACGTGATCCAAAGCTGGGCCGATGCCGAGTGGTTCACCAGCCGCCCCGAAGTGGCCCAGAAAATCACCGTCAGCGTGTTCAAGGTCACCGGCGAAACCAACACCGATGACCTGTCACCGGCACCCGACGCCTGGAGCCGCCCGGACATCCCGCTGCACTACTTGGCCATGCTGAAAAACGCTCGCCCCGGCATCACACCCGAGGAAGACGGCAAGCGCGGCCCGATGCAGTTCATTGAAGACATGAAGAAAGTCGGCCACCTGGTCGCCTACGTCGGCGATGTGGTCGGCACCGGTTCTTCCCGCAAGTCGGCCACCAACAGCGTGATCTGGGCCACCGGCGAAGACATTCCGTTCGTGCCGAACAAGCGTTTTGGCGGCGTCACCCTGGGCGGCAAGATCGCACCGATCTTCTTCAACACGCAAGAAGATTCGGGCGCGCTGCCGATTGAAGTCGATGTGTCGGCCTTCAACATGGGCGATGTGATCGACATCTTCCCGTACGACGGCAAAATCGAAAAAGACGGCCAAGTGGTCGTTGAATTCAAGCTGAAAAGCGATGTGCTGTTCGACGAAGTGCGCGCCGGCGGCCGCATCAACTTGATCATCGGCCGCTCGCTGACCGCCAAGGCACGTGACTTCCTCGGCTTGGCTGCAGCCACCAGCTTCCGCCTGCCGACAGCGCCGATCGCCACCACCGCCGGCTTCACGCTGGCCCAGAAGATGGTTGGTCGTGCTGTCGGTCTGCCTGAAGGCCAGGGCGTGCGTCCCGGCACCTACTGCGAGCCGCGCATGACGACGGTCGGCAGCCAGGACACCACCGGCCCAATGACACGCGACGAGCTGAAAGACCTGGCATGCCTGGGCTTCAGCGCCGACTTGGTGATGCAGTCCTTCTGCCACACCGCCGCTTATCCGAAGCCGGTCGACGTGAAGACGCACCGCGAACTGCCCACCTTCATCAGCAACCGTGGCGGCGTCGCCCTGCGCCCCGGTGACGGCATCATCCACAGCTGGTTGAACCGTCTGCTGCTGCCCGACACCGTCGGCACCGGTGGCGACTCGCACACCCGCTTCCCGATCGGAATTTCCTTCCCCGCAGGCTCCGGTCTGGTGGCCTTCGGTGCGGCCACCGGCGTGATGCCGCTGGACATGCCGGAATCGGTGCTGGTGCGCTTCAAGGGCGAAATGCAGCCCGGCATCACGCTGCGCGACCTGGTCCATTCGATCCCGCTGTATGCCATCAAAGCCGGTCTGTTGACGGTCGCCAAGGCCGGCAAGATCAACGCGTTCTCCGGCCGCATCCTGGAAATCGAAGGCCTGCCGAACCTGCGCGTCGAGCAAGCGTTCGAGTTGTCGGACGCTTCGGCCGAACGTTCGGCCGCCGGCTGCACCGTGCACCTGAACCCCGAGCCGATCCAGGAATACCTCACCAGCAACATCGTGCTGATGAAGAACATGATCGCCGACGGCTACGCCGACCGCCGCACGCTGGAGCGTCGCATCCAGGCGGTGGAAGCCTGGTTGGCCAACCCGAAGCTGATGGCTGCCGACAAGGACGCTGAGTACGCCCACGTGATCGAAATCGATCTGGCCGACATCAAGGAGCCGATCCTGTGCTGCCCGAACGATCCGGACGATGCCAAGTTCCTGAGCGAAGTGGCCGGCACGCCGATCGATGAAGTCTTCATCGGCTCTTGCATGACGAACATCGGCCATTTCCGCGCCGCTGCCAAGCTGCTGGAAGGCCGTCGCGACATCCCCGTCAAGCTGTGGGTGGCCCCGCCGACCAAGATGGACGCGTCGGAGCTGACCAAGGAAGGCCATTACGGGACCTTTGGCGCGGCAGGTGCGCGCATGGAAATGCCCGGTTGCAGCCTGTGCATGGGCAACCAGGCGCAGGTGCGCGAAGGGGCGACGGTGGTCTCCACCAGCACCCGCAACTTCCCCAACCGCCTGGGCAAGAACAGCAATGTCTACTTGGCCTCGGCCGAGTTGTCGGCCATCGCCTCCAAGCTCGGCCGCATCCCGACCGTGGCCGAGTACTTGGCCGACATGGGCGTCATCAGCAAGGACTCCGAGCAGATCTACCGCTACATGAACTTCGACCGCATTGATGAGTACGCGGAAACAGCCAAGGGCGTGCAGGTCTGATCTCGTTCAAACCCGCCTGAGCTCCAAACGGGGCCATGAGTGAGTTCGAACAAGCCCGCCGAGGAAACTCGGCGGGCTTTTTTACGGCAAAAACCTCACTTGCTTTGATCTCCAGCAGCAAAGACCGGTTCTGCGAGCTGTGAGGTGTCTATGACCCGCTTGACCCGGCGGTGCAGCAACCGGTACAGCACCGGCAACACCAGCAAAGTCAGCAGGGTGGACGACAGGATGCCGCCGATCACCACCGTGGCCAGCGGGCGCTGCACTTCGGCGCCGGTGCCGGTGGCAATGGCCATCGGCACAAAACCGAGTGAGGCCACCAGCGCCGTCATCAGCACCGGCCGCAGCCGGGTAAGTGCGCCCTCGCGCACGGCAGCGTCGAGTGGCATGCCGTCCTCGCGCAGCGAGCGGATGTAGGCAATCATCACCAAGCCGTTCAGCACCGCGACGCCGGACAAGGCAATGAAGCCAACGCCGGCCGAGATCGACAGCGGGATATCGCGCAGCCACAGTGCCAGGATGCCGCCGGTCAGGGCAAAGGGCACGCCGGTGAACACGATCAG
>CANFYD010000304.1 GCA_947450745.1 Burkholderiales bacterium | reverse complement strand
CCGGAAAAGCAGTTGGACCCAATCGATCAAAAGATGGATAAGTCAGGCCACAGCTGATTTTGTGTAGACCTCGGCATGCATTGCGCGTACCGAGGTTGTTTCAAAGCGAAATTTCAAGCGATGCCGATGACCTTGTGCATCTGCACCGACAAACGCCACTGCGGATGGGCCATGCAGTAGGCGACCACCTCACGGGTGTGCTGCGTTTTCAACACGCTGTCCATCGGTTGCAGAAAAAAATGCTGGAAGTTCAGCTGCTCAAAGCGCTCGGGACGGGCCAGCGGCTGCGGATAGACCAGTTTCAGCTCATGGCCTTGGGTCAACACCAGCTCACTGCCCGCTTTTGGACTGACACAAATCCAGTCCAAACCCTGCGGTGCCGGTTGCGTGCCGTTGGTTTCCACCGCAATCTCAAACCCCTGTGCGTGGAGAGCGTCTACCAGCGCCGAATCGAGCTGCAGCAGCGGCTCCCCCCCGGTACACACGACATAGGGCTTGCCTGGCCTGCCTGCGGGCCAGCAAGAGGCTATCGCAGCGGCAAGTTCATCTGCGGTGGCAAACTTGCCTCCGCCCTCCCCGTCAACGCCGACAAAATCGGTGTCGCAAAAATTGCAAACAGCGGCTTCGCGGTCTTGTTCACGCCCGCTCCACAAATTACACCCTGCGAAACGGCAAAACACGGCCGCGCGACCGGCCTGAGCGCCTTCGCCTTGCAGGGTGTAGAAGATTTCTTTGACGGCATAAGTCATGTCGGCCTTGAAAGTGAGATCAAAAAGCGCTGTCAGACCGGGATTACCGGCCCGTCTCGCCCCACGCTGATGATTGCGCCGCTGCCGCGTGTCTCGTACATGTCCACGCGGTCCAGCTCGGGCAAGACCGCCCGACCCTTGGCCAGCACCCAGGCGGCCAAGCTGGCCGTATCGCCATCGGGTAAATCGGCGATTTCATACAGGGGCCGATGGTCGATGGCCTTGAAAATTGGCGCAAACAGGGTTTTGACATCGCCGAAATCGACGGTCCAACCCATCACGGCATCCAGATCTGCACACAAGTGCAAGCGCAGCGTGAAGGTGTGGCCATGGATGCCACCCAATAAATTGCCCTGCGGTGCGTGCTTCAGACGCACAGCGCTGTCCAAAGTCAACTCTTTCCAGATCCGATACGCCTTGCCGTCGTAAGTCGCACCACAAGAACCGGTTTCGTACACCGTGATCCAGGACAGCTCGGGCAACTGCAGCTTCAATTGCTGCCACAGCCAAGACGAGATCACTTCACTGGTCGGGTTGTGCAAGCCGTCGATCTCGTTCAAGCAGTGGTAGTTCAACTGCATGTGAAAAGGTGCCCAGACTGCGTCCAAATGGTCGTAATCGATGCTGATGTCGCGTTCACCCAAGTCTTGATTGGCATGAACGATGACTTCAAAACCGTGACCGTGCATGCGACCACATTGATGGCCGACCGGCACATTCGGTAAGCGATGCGCAGCTTGGAAGCGGTAGCGGCGCCACACATGAGCCATACCGTCCACATCAAGATCGACACCGGACTGTTGCGTGCTCTGAATACCGACTTGTTGAATACCAGGCACAGCAAATTCGTCCGCCAATCGGCGCCGGATCCAGCGCGCAATGTTTTCGTCGGTGGGTTGTTCGATCACATGGTTCAGAAATGCATGGTCCAGCGGTACCACACAAATTTCCAGACGTCGGCGCAACTCCTCCACCTCACCGCCGGGAAACGAAGCCCAACCGGCAGGTAGTTCTGCTCTGACCGTGGCGAAATAGCTATGACCGTGCAGGTCTCGACTGCGGTGTCCCAACGGCAAGGCTGAGATTTGACAAGCGGACTCAAAACCGCAAGAAGCAAGGTGGAGCGTGGAAGTGGTCATTGTTTTGGCAGGCGGCTTTTAGGCTAAGGCGCGGGGCTGGAAGTGTGACATGCGTTGGCAAAGAGCTTCTTTGCAATGTCAAAAACCGAAAAGGAAAGGCTAAAACTTCAAGCAAAAACCGCCTCTCTCTACTTTTTTGTTTTTTGAAGGTTTCAAAGTAGTTGTAGTAATAGAGCTCGCACCATTGTGTGGACAAGTCAAATTTCTTCAACGACGACAAGCACTTGATTCGGGTCAAAGTGTGTGGGTGGCAGGCCGGGAGCTCGGGCATGGATAGATAACAACTTTGCTTTTAGCGCTTGGCCTGTGGATAAGTGCCAACTTATTCAAAACTTATCAACATGTTTGCCCACAGCTTGAAATGCCGCTTTTATCGTGTTGATTGCACTGATTAAAGGTCTATATCGTGCATTTCACAAAAAATTGGCTTGAAAATTGCATGATCTGCATCTTTCCAGGGTCATGAGCCCGTTGAGCTTCTTTCAGGACCATCCATGTCGCAACTTTCACTCCCTCCACATCGCAGTTCCTCACGCCCCGCGACCACCACTGCTACGGCCCAGCCGGCCGTACGCGTCGTCGTTCGCTCTACCTTGCGCAGCACGACGCTGTCGCCTTCCAACCGCCGGCGCGCACAGGAACTCGTTTGGTCCTGGGTGAGTGCCAAGTGGCCGCGTTTGGTGGTCAGCCAGATTGATCGTGGCCGCAGCCAGTTTGAATGTTCGATACCCGGTGTGCAGTTGGCTGTTCAGAGCAGCAGCGATGGGACGGCCTGGACGCTGGCCGTGGCTCACAGTGAACGCGACGGGGCCCGTACCTGGATGACACGTGCGCTGGTGGCCGAAGACGGTGATGCCGATGTGATGGGTTTGCAAACCTCTTGTACCGACCTGCCATTTGCCCCATTGGTCGTGGCACCACCGCGCTTGCTGGGTTTGTGGGTCGAACGGCTGCAATTGGAAGATGGCGGGCTGGCGGTGCTGGGCGAACCGCGAGAGGTCAGCGACGACGATCAACTGGATGCTTTTTGCAAGCATGTGATGTCCGAGCGTCGTACTTTGCCCATCATTGCGTTGGCTAACAGCCCGCATTCACGTTTTTACGGTGTTGATCCGCGCGGTCTGGCTGAAGCGGTGCGCGGCATGGCTCACGTGGCTTATTTATCGCCCCATGTGTCGGGTGAAGTGGCCCAAAGATTGGGCCCTGACTTTGGTTTGGTTTACGGCGCTGCGCGCGTTTATGCGCCGCATTTCAGCCCCAACGCCGTTCAGCAAGATCATCCGTTGCTGAAAGACCCCAAGCCCGCAGGTGTGGCGCGCGATGCCGATCCTGGCGCATTCCGGCGCATGTTGTGCCGTCGCATTTGCGCGATGAGTGTCGAAGGCACGCCAGAGCTGCGTCACGTGTCTTGAGCTGTTTCGGATCAAGGGCAGCCATCCCGGCAAGCCCTTGACCCTCAGCTACATTCAGTCAGCGTTTATCGCTAGATTTGCTGAGCCAGCGGTCGCGCAGCGCCAACGCTTCGCCAACTACGCCGCGTCGGAAGGCCAGCACACAGAGGATGAAGATCAGCCCGGTGACAAGGCTGACCGATTCACCCAAGCCGTTGAACCAATTGATACCGGTCAGCTCAGCCAGGGCCTTGCCCAGATCACCGATCTTGTTTTCCAGCGCAATGATGATCAGCGCGCCCACCATAGGTCCAACCAAGGTGCCCATGCCGCCGACCAAGGTCATCAAGATCACCAGGCCTGAAGTGGTCCAGACTGCGTCTGTCAAAGTGGCAAAACCCAGCACCAAAGTCTTGGTGGCTCCGGCCAGTCCGGCCAGCGCGGCTGACAACACAAAAGCCAGCAGTTTGAAGCGGTCGGTGTCGTAGCCGAGCGAGGTGGCGCGTGCCTCGTTCTCCCGGATGGAGGTCAGCACCTGGCCGAATGGTGAGTTGACCGTGCGGTAAATCAGCCAGAAGCCGGCGATGAAAATACCCAGCACGACATAAAACAGTGTGGTGTCGTTGCTCAAGTCAAGGCCGAAAAAGCTGCCGCGTGGTACCGATTGCAGTCCATCTTCACCGCCGGTGAACGAGGCCTGCAAGAAGAAGAAAAACAGCATTTGCGACAAGGCCAGCGTGATCATCGAAAAGTAGATGCCAGTGCGTTTGATCGCCAACAGGCCGAACAACAGCCCAACGCCGCCAGCAGCCAGCGTGCCGACCAGTAAACCCAGTGGAGCAGGCAAGCCCCACACCTTCAGCGCATGGCCGGTGCAATAAGCGGCGGTGCCCAAAAATGCGGCATGGCCGAAACTGAGCAGGCCTGTGAAGCCGATCAGCAGGTTGAAGGCACAGGCAAACAGCGCGTAGCACAGCACCTTCATCACGAAGATGGGATAAACGCCCAGCGTCGGCAGCAGGGCGATGGCCAAGAACAAGGCGGCGTAGCCCAACAGCGGGTTTTTTGATTTCACGGTGACGGGGTTGGCTACAGGCGAAGGCGTGGAGGGAGATTGCGAAGGAGGAGCGGCGTTTGACATCACTTTTCCTTGCCAAACAAACCGGCCGGCCGCACCAGCAGCACGATGGCCATGACCACGAACACGACCGTGCTCGACGCTTCCGGGTAGAACACCTTGGTCAGACCCTCAATGATGCCCAGGCCGAGGCCGGTCAGGATGGACCCCAGAATTGAGCCCATGCCGCCAATCACTACCACCGCGAAGACCACGATGATCAGGTTGCTGCCCATCAACGCGGTGACTTGCAGGATCGGCGCTGCCAATACACCCGCAAAAGCAGCCAAGGCCACACCGCCGGCATAGGTCAGCGTGATCATGCGCGGTACGTTGATGCCAAAGGCTTGTACCAATTTCGGGTTTTCAGTGCCGGCGCGCAAGGTGGCACCGAGCGATGTTTTTTCGATCAAGGCCCAGACCGCGATGCACACGGTGATCGAGGCGACCACGACCCAGGCGCGGTAGTTTGGCAGCACCATAAAGCCCAGATTGGTCGCACCAGCCAAGGCATCGGGGACTTGGTATTGCTGGCCGGAGACACCGTAAAACGAGCGAAAAATGCCTTCGATCACCAGCGTGATGCCCAGCGTCAGCAGCAGACCGTAAATATGGTCGAGCTTATACAACCACTGCAACAGCAGCCGTTCGATCAAGATGCCCAACAGACCCACCACCAGCGGTGCCAGCAACAGCATCACCCAATAGTTGAGGCCGAGATATTCCAGCCCCATCCAGGCCAAGAAGGCACCCATCATGTAGAGCGCCCCGTGGGCAAAATTGATGATGTTGAGCATGCCGAAGATGACGGCCAAGCCTAGCGACAGCATCGCGTAAAACGAGCCGTTCACCAGGCCAAGCAACAACTGGCCAAGCAGGGCCGGCAAGGGGATGCCGAAAAAGTCAGTCATCGTGATGTGGACGGTTGAATGTTGGAGTGGAGAGGGCGGGAGCGATCACGTCGGTCGTAAAGAACGAGCTAAGCGAGTGGTAACAGGCAGCTTGCGGATATCAAT
>CANFYD010000303.1 GCA_947450745.1 Burkholderiales bacterium | reverse complement strand
GATAGGCAAGGCCGAGGCCGCAAACGAAGCCGCCGGCAAAGTCGAAGTCAAGCGCACTGTCTGCACCCATTGCTCCGTCGGTTGTGCCATCGATGCCGTAGTGCAAAACGGCGTATGGGTGCGGCAGGAGCCGGTATTCGATTCGCCGATCAACATGGGCGCGCACTGCGCCAAGGGCGCTGCGATCCGCGAGCACGGCCACGGCGAGTTCCGCCTGCGCTATCCGATGAAGCTGGTCAACGGCAAATATCAAAAGATCAGCTGGGACACGGCGCTGAACGAGATCAGCGCCAAGATGCTCGAGCTGAAAAAGCAGAGCGGCCCGGACTCGGTCTTCATCGTCGGCTCCAGCAAGCACAACAACGAGCAAGCATATTTGCTGCGCAAATGGGTCAGCTTCTGGGGCAGCAACAACTGCGACCACCAGGCGCGTATTTGCCACTCCACCACGGTTGCCGGTGTCGCGAACACCTGGGGCTACGGTGCGATGACCAATTCCTACAACGACATGCGCAATTCGAAAGCCGCGATGTACATCGGCTCGAACGCAGCCGAAGCGCACCCGGTGTCGATGCTGCACATGATGCATGCCAAGGAAACCGGCTGCAAGATGATCGTTGTCGACCCGCGCTTCACCCGCACGGCGGCCAAGGCGGACGACTATGTGCGGATCCGCTCGGGTGGCGACATCCCCTTCGTCTTCGGTCTGATTTATCACATCTTCAAGAACGGCTGGGAAGACAAAAAGTACATCCACGACCGTGTGTACGGCATGGACAAGGTGCGTGACGAGATCATGGCCAAGTGGACGCCGGACAAGGTGCTGGAGGCTTGCGGTGTTGACGAAGCGACCTGCTTCAAGACGGCGCAGACGCTGGCCATGAACCGTCCGAGCACGGTGGTGTGGTGCATGGGCCAGACCCAGCACACGACCGGCAATGCGGTGGTGCGGGCTTCTTGCATCCTGCAATTGGCGCTGGGCAATGTCGGCGTCAGCGGCGGCGGCACCAACATCTTCCGGGGCCACGACAACGTGCAGGGCGCGACCGACGTCGGCCCGAATCCCGATTCGCTGCCCGGCTATTACGGCTTGGCCGAAGGCGCATGGAAGCATTACGCCAAGGTCTGGGACGTTGACTTCGAGTGGATCAAAGGCCGCTTTGCGCCGGGCATGATGACCAAGCCCGGCATGACCGTGTCGCGCTGGATCGACGGCGTGCTCGAGAAGAACGAGCTGATCGACCAGGAAAGCAATTTGCGCGGACTGTTCTTCTGGGGCCATGCACCGAACTCGCAGACCCGCGGTCTCGAGATGAAAACGGCGATGGACAAGCTCGACCTGCTGGTCGTGGTGGACCCGTTCCCGTCTGCCACCGCCGCGATGGCGGCGATGCCCGGCAAGGCCGATGAGCTGAACGCTAACCGCGCCGTTTATTTGCTGCCGGCCTGCACGCAGTTCGAGACCAGCGGGTCTTGCACCGCCTCGAACCGTTCGCTGCAGTGGCGCGAGAAGGTCATTGAGCCGCTGTGGGAGTCGCGTACCGACCACATGATCATGTATCAGTTGGCGCAAAAACTCGGCTTCGACAAAGAGCTGATGAAGACCGGCAAGCTGGTCGCAGGCAAGGGCGGCATGATGGAGCCGGAACCCGAATCGCTGCTGCGCGAGATCAACCGCAGCTGCTGGACGATTGGCTACACCGGCCAAAGCCCCGAGCGCCTGAAAGCGCACATGCGCAATATGCAGGTCTTCGACGTCAAGACCTTGAAGGCCAAGGGCGGCATCGACAAGGAGACCGGCTATTCACTTGACGGCGACTTTTTCGGCTTGCCGTGGCCCTGCTACGGCACGCCGGAGCTGAAGCATCCCGGCTCGCCCAACCTCTACGACACCTCCATCTCGGTGATGGAGGGCGGGGGCAACTTCCGCGCCAACTTCGGCGTCGAACGCGAGGGCGTCAGCTTGCTGGCCGAGGACGGTTCGCACTCGAAGGGCTCGGAAATCACCACCGGCTACCCGGAGTTCGACCACTTGCTGCTGAAAAAGCTGGGCTGGTGGAAGGACCTGACAGAAGCCGAAATGAAGGCGGCCGAGGGCAAGAACTGGAAGACCGACCTGTCCGGCGGTATCCAGCGCGTGACGATGGCGCACGGCTGCCACCCGTTCGGCAATGCCAAGGCGCGCGCCGTGGTGTGGAACTTCCCTGATCCGATCCCGCAGCACCGCGAGGCGATCTACTCGACCCGCCCGGACCTGATCGCCAAGTACCCGACGCACGAGGACAAGAAGACCTTCTGGCGCCTGCCGACTTTGTACAAGAGCTTGCAGGACAAGAACAAGGACATCGGCAAGACCTTCCCGCTGATCATGAGTTCGGGCCGTTTGGTCGAGTACGAGGGCGGTGGCGAAGAAACGCGCTCCAATCCCTGGTTGGCCGAGCTGCAGCAAGAGATGTTCGTGGAAATCAACCCGGCCACCGCCAATGACCGCGGCATTCGCAACGGCGACGACGTGTGGGTGACCACGCCGACCGGCGCGCGGCTGACCGTCAAGGCGATGGTGACCGAGCGCGTGGACCGCGAGACGGTGTGGATGCCCTTCCACTTCTCCGGCCGCTGGCAAGGTGCCGACATGCTGGCGTACTACCCCGAAGGCGCGGCCCCGATCGTGCGCGGCGAGGCGATCAACACCGCCACCACCTACGGCTACGACGCCGTGACGATGATGCAAGAGACGAAGACGACGGTGTGCCAGATCCAGAAAGCGGCTTGATTTTTAGCCCCGCTGATCCAGCCCACCCATCTATCGTCCACAGGAGTTTTCCATGGCAAGAATGAAATTTATTTGCGACGCCGAGCGTTGCATCGAGTGCAACGGTTGCGTGACCGCGTGCAAGGCCGAACACGACGTGCCCTGGGGCGTGAATCGCCGCCGTGTCGTCACCTTGAATGATGGCGTGGCCGGCGAGAAAAGCATCTCGGTCGCCTGCATGCACTGCTCGGACGCGCCTTGTATGGCGGTCTGCCCGGTCGATTGCTTTTATCGCACCGACGAGGGCGTGGTGCTGCACGACAAGGACATCTGCATCGGCTGCGGTTACTGCTCCTACGCCTGCCCGTTCGGCGCACCGCAATTCCCCAGCAACGGCGTGTTCGGCTTGCGCGGCAAGATGGACAAATGCACGTTTTGTGCCGGTGGCCCGGAAGCCAACGGCAGCGAGGCCGAGAACGCCAAGTACGGCCGCAACCGCTTGTCCGAAGGCAAGCTGCCGGCCTGTGCCGAAATGTGTTCGACCAAGGCCTTGTTGGGCGGCGACGGCGACGTGGTGGCCGACATCTTCCGTACCCGCGTGCTGAATCGCGGCAAGGGCAGTGAAGTCTGGGGCTGGGGCACGGCCTACGGCAAGCCGATTCCAAAGGGCGCAGCCGTCAAGGCCAGCGAGGTGAAGTCGTGAGCGGCCGCTTGGCTGGCACCGCGCTGAGTCTGGCGGCGCTGCTGGCGCTGTCTGCATGCAGCGAGCGGGAGCAAAAGATGGAGCACAAGGCCACCGATTCGCCGCCCTGGACGGTCAGCGAAGCAGCCACCCCCGGCTTTGCGGCGTCCGGCTGGAAGGCCGGCGACAAAACCGCCTGGGAAGCGCAGATGCGCAAGCGCAACCAGTCGCAAAACGATTACGCGCGTTGAGCGCCGAAGGAGACGTGATGCAAAGCTCAACTGCACCTCGCTTGATCGCTGCGTTGCTGACGACGTTCACCTTGTTGTGGGCGTCGGCGCAGTCAGCCGCACCTGAAGTACAGGTCACTTCGACCGCTGCTGCCGCTTCGGCACTGGCCGCCACCGGGGCGTCCATGACCACCGCACCGGCCGGGTTTGTGGCTCCCGCCGAGCCCAAGCCCGACGACAGCAATGCCGAGCGGGCCAAGAGCCAGCCCGGCAATAACGCGCCGTTCTGGCGCGGCGTGCGTGAGTCCGGCGTGCAAAAAGGTATCTCCAACCTGCCGGGCGCTGAAAAAGGCGTGTTGATCCAGGAGTTCGTCCAATATCCGGGCTCGCGGCTGGCTTCGGCCGGTGAGGCGTGGCGGCAGGTGCGCAACAAATGGATCATTCCCTACGGTGGTTCCTTGTTCGTCATCACGCTGCTGGCGCTGGCGCTGTTCTATTTCAAAAAGGGCAGCTTGGGCGGACATGTGCCCTACACCGGCCGCTTGATCGAGCGCTTCACTTATTTCGAGCGCGCGGCGCATTGGAGCAATGCGATTGCTTTTTGCGCGCTGGCCATTTCAGGCTTGGTGATGGCCTTCGGCAAGTTCTTGCTGCTGCCGGTGATCGGCGCTTCGCTGTTCGGTTGGCTGACTTTTGCGCTGAAAAATGTGCACAACTTTGCCGGCCCGCTGTTTGCGGTCTCGTTGGTGGTGGTGTTCCTTACCTTTGTGCGGGACAACATCCCCAACCTCGCCGACCTGACCTGGTTGCGCAAGGGCGGCGGCATGTTCGGCGGCGAGGAGGTGCCGTCCGGGCGCTTCAATGCCGGCGAAAAGGTCGTCTTCTGGGGCGGCGTGTTCGCACTCGGCATCGTCGTGATCATCTCGGGCTTGGTGCTCGATCAATTGGTGCCCGGCATGGCCTATTTGCGCGGCGACATGCAGATTGCCAATATGGTGCACGGCGTGGCCACCGTCTTGATGATGGTGATGTTCACCGCCCACATCTATTTGGGCACCATCGGCATGAAGGACGCCTACAGCGGCATGAAGACAGGCATGGTCGATGAAGGCTGGGCCAAGGAACACCACGAACTCTGGTTCGACGATGTCCGTTCGGGCAAAGTGCCTTATCAACGCACGCTGCCGGCTGCGGCCAAGTCTGCAAATGCTGCCAACGCTGCCAAGCCCGCTTAGCAACATCGAGCTTTCAACATCAGGTTTCGAGGAGATTTTCATGCGCTGCTTTTCAAAGCAAATTCCCAAGCAAATCGCCAAGCTTGTACCCGCGCTGACGCTGGCGGCCTTGCTGGCCACGGCGGCAGCACCGGCATCCGCCAAGTTGCCTGCGCCCAGCGATGAGGCCAAGGCCAAGGCGGCGGCCACTGCGGCCAAAACCGCTTGGACCGACAAGGTCGGCGGCTATCAACTCTGCCAGGCGATGAACCGCTCGGCCGACCACTACCGCAAGAGCGCCAAAGCGGCCGGCAAGGACGCAGCGGCCCCGGTGGAAACGCCCGCTTGTGCCGACCCCGGCCCGTTTGTAGCGCCGGTGGTGGCCGGAGCTGCTTCGACCGCCCCGGCGGTCGTGATGGCTGCGGCGGTGCCGGCCAAGCATAAAAAATAGGCTCACGAGGCCGATTGAACTGACCCAGGCCGCAAAATGAAGCGGCCTTTTTTCTTGAACCGTGGGTATCCGGCTTGCATCCATCAGACGATTC
>CANFYD010000302.1 GCA_947450745.1 Burkholderiales bacterium | reverse complement strand
GAAATCGGCCTGCGCTTCCAGGCCTTGGTGATGGGCATTGCCGTCGGCCTGGCGCACGCAACTGCCCGGCGTGGTGTCCGCACAGGCACCGATGTCGCGCCAGGCGGGGCGCGTCACGTCGAACCAGTTCACCGACCAATCGACCAGGTTGGAGCCGGCCTTCAAGCCGATCTCGAACTGGCGGCTCTTCAGCGCGGGCAGCGCTTGGCCGGCTGCGGCATAGCGCAGGCGGTTTGGCGTCACTTCCGATTCCACGCCCTCGCCCCAGCTGCCGTAGGCCTGCAGCAGCGGGTTGATGGCATAGCTCAGGCCCAACCAAGGCGTGGTGATGCTCTGTGCGTAAGCGGTGGCGCGCGAGCCATTGGTGCGGATGCTGTCGCGCTCGATGCGGGTGTGGCGCAGGCCGGCCCAGGCTTGCCAAGCGTCGCTCAGCTGCACGGCGTCGCGCAAATACAGCTCGGTGCTGCGCTCGTCGCGGTTGGTGTTCTGGTCGTTCAGGCTGGCGTCGGCGGGGTTCTGGGCCAGGCCGTCTATCGTGCCGGTGCCGACGTAGTTGTAGGCCTGGCGCTGGAAGCGGCTGTTGAAACGGGTCAGCAGCAAGCCGGTGCTGAGGCTGTGGCGGATGCCGCCGGTGACCAACTTGCCAGCCAGCGACAGGTCGAGCGCCTCGCTGTTGCGGCGCTCGTTTTCGCTGCGGTAGTCGTACATGTCGAACGTGCCGTCCGGGCAATAGCGGTCGGCGTAATAACTGCCATCGGTCGCGCTGCAACCGTAGGCGTAGGCCAGCCGGTCGTCGGTCTTCAAGCGCTGCACGCCCAGATGGGCTTGTGCCGTCCAGTCGGCATTCAGGCGTTGCGTCACGCGCAACGAAGCATGGCTGTTGTCGAACACGACCGGCTGCGTCCAGCTCTGGTTGTTCAGGTTGAGGCGCGGGTCGATGCTGCGGGCGTCGGGCAGCTTGTCGCCGAGCAGGCTGAAGCCGGACTGGCTCGGCTGGCTTTGGCGGTTCAGCTCGAACTCGGCCTCGATCAGCAGGTCGGGCGTGACGCGCCAATCACCGGCCACGGCCAGCAGATGCCGCTGTCCATCGGCATCGCGCAGTTCGGGCTTGATCTGGGCGCCGCTGATGTTGACGCGCAGGCCGAAGGTGTCGTTGTTGTTGGAATCAGTGCCGGTGCCGGTGCCCGTACCGAAGCGGCGGCTCCAGTCCAGCGCGGCTTCCAGCGTGCCTCGTTCGCTCAAGCCCAGGCTGAGTGTGGTCAGGTTCGTCGTCGGGCGTTTGACGATCAGGTTGACCAAGCCGCCGGGTGAGCTGGTGCCAGCCTGGATGCCGCTCGTGCCCTTGAGCACTTCGATCGCCGATTTGTTGCTGAAGCCGAGTGCTGTCTCGGCGTTGATCGGCAGGCCGTCGCGCAGATAGTTGAAGCGGTTGTCGAGGTCGTAGCCGCGAATCTTCAGATAAGAAACATAGCCGGCCGCGTTGTAGGCATCGCCGACGCTGGCATCCAGCGCGGTGATGCCGGACAGCGCGGTGATGCCGGCGTCCTGCAGCCGCTCCAGCGTCAGCACCGAGGCTTGCATCGGCAGTTTGGCGATGGCGGTTTCACCGAAGCCGCCGATGGCGACGGGCAGATCTGCCGAGCGGCCGCTGACCGACACTGTGGGCATGGTGGACATGGTGGATGCGCTGGTGGGCAGCGCTTGGGCCAGCGCCGCCGTGGTGCAGCAAACGAGGCTGGCTGCAGCAGCCAGCAAAGACAGAGGGGTGGTGTGGTGATGTGCCATCGTGAATAGGTCGATGGCAGGTCGGCAAACGACAAAGCTCGAGCGTCACGAGAAAGAAAATGCTGACGCCGATCTGATGCGTGCTTCCCTGCGCGAGGATTACCTCAAAGCCTCCTCAAGGAGGCTTTGAAACGCCGAGGCGTCTCACAGGTTCAAAGGGACTTTCTCAGTCGCACCGTCAAGCGGCGCAACACCCCTAGCGAATGCTCGGCGGTCAGTGACCTGATCGTCGGGCAGGCCGCATTCTAATCGGACTCGATCGAACTCAGCGCTGACCGGACGCCTGCAGCGAAGCGTTGCCCTCGGCGGAGGCACCGCTGCGATCGGCCGAGGCTTGGACGCTTGCTTGGCCGTCCGCTTGGCCGTCCGCTTGGCCGGTCAGGCTGCGGCGGCTGGGGCTGGCTTGGCCGGGCGTTGGGCTGGCGCTCGCGTTGGATACTGCGGGTGCTGTGGCGGGTGCCGTGGACGGAGCCGGGGCTGCGCTGCTTGAGTCGCGGCGGCCACCGAGCATGCCGCTGACTTGGCCGGCACCGGTGCCGTCAGCGTTGGCGGCCGGCAAGCTGTTGTTGTTGTTGTTGTTGCGCGGAGTCAAACCGCCTTGGGCCGCGCTCTGCGAGTTGCCTTCCACACTGCCTTCCAGGCCACCCCGCAAAGTGCCTGCGCGATTGCGGGTTTCACCGGCCTTGTCGCTGGCACCTTGTTGGGTTTCGGCCAGTTTGTCGCGGCCTGCCGCTGCACCGTCCCGAGCGAGGGACAGGTCCGGGCGCTGCAAGCCGTTGGCCGAGCCGCTCAAGGAGCCGCTGCCATTGCCGCTGAAACCGCCGCCAAGGCCACCCATTAGGCCGCCGCCAGCGCCACCACCTCCACCACCGAGCAGGCCAGCGTGCACCGGAGCGCTCATCGACACGGCAGCAGCCAGCGCAGCCAAGGCAAGCAGAAGAGGGCGGGTGGAGCGGGTTGAACTTGTGCGTGCGGTCATGAGAATCTCCTGAGTTGTTTGCAGCGCCGGCTCATCCGGGGCCTACCTCTAGAAGAACGCCACAGCGGACTAGATCCTTCCACGCCAATTGCAAGCGTTTGTAAGCGAGGGCTCTGTGTTGCCTCAAGCTGATTCAGCGCGGCTCGGCGGTCCGCAGGCGCTCGCCCACCAAGCCCCAGCCGTAGATGTCGTCGCGGCCCGGCGTGCCAAGGTCGATCGCTTGGCTGCGCAACTGCGCCAGTGCAGCGCCCGCGCCGACCGCGTCCGGCTGCGCAAGGCTGGCCGCCAGCAAGCCGGCCACCAGCGGCGCTGCGAACGAGGTACCGCGCAAGGGCAGGTAGCCACCGCCGTTGGTCGCCCCGACCATCTGGCTGCCGGGTGCTGCCAAGCTCAAGTGCGGGCCGCGCCCGGCCTCGGCCAGCACCCGGCGGCGTGCGTCGACGCCGGTGACCGCGACCACGCCGGGCCAGGCGGCCGGGTACAGCGGCGGCGCGGCCGGCCCGTCATTGCCCACCGCCGCCACGATCAAATGCCCCTTGGCCACGGCGGCGGCCACGGCGCGTTGCAGCAGCAGATTGGGCGGCCCGACCAAGCTGATGTTGATCACGCCCACCCGCTCGCGTGCCAGCCAAGCCAAGCCCTGCGCAATCGCCTGCACCGAGCCGCCAGTGGCCGCATCGCAATAGACATCGGCGGCGAACAAGCTGGCACCGGGCAGCGCGCCTTGAAAATTCGCGTCTTGCCCGACTAGCAATGACGCCACCGCCGTGCCATGCGCCGCCGGGTGCGCTTGGCCTTCGCAGCCGTAGCGTTGCAGCATGGCATCGCGCAGGGCCGGGTGGCGAGCGTCCACGCCGCTGTCGATCAAGCCCACTCTGGCCTGGGCGATGGGCTTGGCGCTTGGCTTGCTTGCTTTATCCCGACGGACTGCCGGCGACCCCACGGTGCCGCTGCCCAAATAGATGTGCTGGTAGTCGTACTGCCCGTCCGGGTCCAGCGCGCGCAGTTGCGGCAGCAGGGTCGCGTCGGCTTGCAGCAGCAGCCAGCTCAGCTCCAGGCCGTCCAGCTGTGTTGCTTCCAGCAGCGTGACGCCGGGCAGGGCCAACAGCCGGTCCCGCGCCGGGGCGCTGGACGGCAGGGCCAGCAATTGCCGCTGCACGATCAGCGCACCGGCCGGGTCACGGCCCAGCTCGCGCGGGTGGCGGCTCAGCCTGTCCTCCAGCAGGCGCTGGCGCAGGCCTTGCAGGTCGAGAGGAGCCAGGCTGGCGTCGATACGCTGACGCAGCAGACCTTCGTTGCGCAGTGGCCGGCCCAATTCAGTCAAGCCACCCAGGTCGGGCAGGCCCAGCCCGCGCTGGCCGCCCAAGCCCCCCAATTGAGCCTGACTGCCGCCAGCAAACAGGCCCAGCAGGACGAAGACAAGCAGTGCAAATTGATTCATAGGAGCAAGAACGTTCGGGCGATGGAAGAAAATGCAAATGAGCAACGTTTATTCATCATCACACCATCACCCATGAGTTCTCCTGATTTGCGCCACCGCATTGCCGAGCTGCTGCCCCGGCTGCGCCGCTTTGCCCGCACGGTGGCTTGGAAGCCTGAAGACGCCGACGATTTGGTGCAAATGGCGCTCGAGCGGGCGCTCAAGGCGATGGATCAATGGGAAGAAGGCACGAAGCTGGACAGTTGGCTATTCCGCATCATGAAGAACGCTTGGATCGATGAATTACGCAGCCGCGCGCGCCGCGACGAGGTGCTGGCCCCTGAGGAGGCCAGCGAGCAGGTCGGTGTGTCCGAGACCGGCAGCCTGATCACCCGCTTGTCGGTGCAGGCCGCCATGGCGCGCTTGCCCGAGGAGCAGCGCATGGCCGTCAGCCTGGTGCTGGTGGAAGGCTTGGCCTACAAGGAGGCCGCCGAGACGCTGGGTGTGCCGATCGGCACGCTGACCAGCCGCTTGGCCCGCGGCCGCGAGGCCTTGCAGCGCCTGCTGGGCGATGGGGAGTTGGTGCGATGAGTACGGAGATGAACAACATGAGGACTGGAGCGGCGGCTGTGAATGCCGAGGATGCCGAACGTGCCGAACGTGCCGAACGTGTCGAAGGTGCATATGGCGACGTCTATGCCTACGTGGACGGCGAGCTGGATGCGGACGCCCGCGCGGCGTTCGAAGCCCGCTTGGCCCAAGACCCGGCCCTGAGCCAAGCGCTGTTGCGTGAGCAGCGTTTGCGCCAGACGCTGGGCGATGCCTACGCTCCGGTGCTGGATGAGGCGCTGCCGGACCGTTTGACCACTTTGCTCCAGCCCGCCGCGACGGTGTCCTCGGAGGCATCGATGGCATCAGTGACAGCAATTGATGCCGCAAGAGATCGGCGGCTTGCCGCTGCTTCGAGGCGCAAGACGACTTGGTCTGAGCTGGGCGGCTTGGCGGCCAGCTTGCTGCTGGGTACCTTGCTGGCCTACCAATTCTTGCCGCCGGCTGCCGGCCCTGCCGTCGACGGCAGCCTGCTGGCCCAGGGCAGCCTGAAGCAGGCGCTGGATCGGCAGTTGTCGGGCCAAGCCGCCGGAGCAGTGACGCCAGGACTCAGTTTCGTCGCCAAGGACGGCGGCTATTGCCGCAGCTTCACCACGCAAGGCGGCGGATCGTCAAGCGCCGGCCTGGCCTGCCGCGCCGGCG
>CANFYD010000301.1 GCA_947450745.1 Burkholderiales bacterium | reverse complement strand
CTGTAAATAAATCACTACTCAAGTAGGAGACATCAATGCTCAAGAAGACCCTCCGCGTCCGGCGCCACATCCTGCACGCCAGCCTGTTCGGCTGCGCGCTCAGCTGCCTGGCTCCGGCCTTCGCCATCCAGATCGAAACCGGCAACCCTGACCTGAACCTGCGCTGGGACAACAGCGTGCGCGTCAACATCGGCGTGCGTACCGACAAGCAGGATCAGCGCATCCTCAACAACCCGACTTATGACGAGTCGGACGGCAAGTTCGGTCGTGGCGATTTCGTCACCAAGCGCATCGACTTGTTGAGCGAGCTGGACCTGAACTACAAGAACTTCTTCGGCACCCGCGTCACTGCCGCCGCTTGGTATGACGATGCCTACCGCGACACCAGCGTGCGCAGCCTGGTACCGGGCTTTGCCACCAGCTACTTCAACAACCAGTACAACGACACCGTCAAGCGCTACACGCGTGGACCGTCGGCCGAGTTTCTGGACGCGTTTGCCTGGGTCAACTTTCGCATTGCCGACAAGCCTGCCAACCTGCGCGTCGGCCGCCTGACCAATTACTGGGGCGAGGCCTATTTGCTCGGCGCGCATGCGATTTCGTATTCGCAGTCGCCTGTTGACGGTGTGAAGGCCGTGACCAGCCCGGGCATCGAGTTGAAGGAAGTGTTTCTGCCGGTCGGTCAGGTTTATTTGAAGTACCAGCCGACGCCGGCCTTGTCCTTGGCGGCGCAATATTTCACCGAATGGGCGCCGTCCCGCCTGCCCCATGGCGGCACTTACTTCGGCCCGGCCGACATCTTCTTTGAAGGCCCGGACCGCTTGCCGGTCGATGCGAACGGCAATTCACTTGGCCACGCCGCATCGGTCAAACCCAAGAATGCCGGCAACTTCGGCCTGAGCGCCAAGCTGAACGTGGAAAGCATCGAATCGACGGTCGGTTTTTACTACCGCCGCTTCAACGACTACAACCCCTGGTATTCGCCCAACTTCACCAACTTCGTGACCATTCCGGGCGTGGGCACCGTGCCGACCGCTTGGCAATTGGTCTACCCGACCAAGGTCGAGTTGTACGGCACCAGCTTTGCGCGGGTGGTCGGCCCGGTCAGCGTTGGCGCTGAACTGTCCTACCGCAAGAACGGCGCGCTGAATGCGGCGGGCATGAATGCCGGCAACAGCGAGGGCCCGCGTGGCGACACTTGGCACGCCTTGGTCAACGGCGTTTATCTGCTGCCCAAAACGGCACTGTTCGACACCGGCTCGGTGCTGGCCGAAGTGGCCTACAGCCGCTTGGGCAAGACGGGCAGCAACGAGGCCTTCTTCCAGCGCGTGGGCAGCGCCGCTTGCGTCAACCCGGCCGGCGGCGCGGGCGACAAGAGTGATGGTTGCTCGACCAAGGATTACTTGGGCATGGGTGTGATCTTCACGCCGCAATACCTGCAAGTGCAGCCATCGCTGGACCTGGAAATCCCGATGTCGCTGAACTACGGTCTGCACGGCAATGCGCCTTCGTCCGGTGGCGGCAAGGAAGGCGAGGCTTCATGGTCGATCGGAGCCAAGCTGACTTATGCCCAAAAGCATGAATTCCAGTTGCTCTACGCCGACTCGCGCGCCCGCTCCAAGTACGACCCGTCCGGCACCGTGCTGGTGGGCGGCAGCGGCAGCACCAGTACCAACGACCGTGGCTGGTTGGTCATGACCTACAAGACCAGTTTCTAAGCCGACCCCATCAAGACAGAGAGATCGAGACATGAACAAGAAATTTACATCACTGGTCGCGTCCAGCCTGTTTTCCAGCCTGTTTGTCCTGTGCACCAACGGCCATGCCGCCGTGTCGGCCGAAGAAGCCAAGGCGCTGGGCACCACGCTGACCGAAATGGGCGCCATCAAGGCCGGCAACAAGGAAGGCACCATCCCCGCCTACACCGGCGGCTTGACCAAGGCCCCAGCCGACTTCAAGCCCGGCAGCGGCGTCTGGGCCGACCCGTTCCCGAACGAAAAACCGCTCTACCGCATCAATGCAGCCAACCTGGCTCAACATGCCGACAAGCTGAGCGAGTCGCAAAAGTACCTGATCAAGACCTACCCGACCTACTACATCGACGTCTATCCCACCCACCGCAGCACCGCCTACCCCGAGGCCGTGCTGAAGGCCACGGTGCGCAACGCCACCACCTGCACCGCCGGCAAGGACTACTACTCGGTCAATGTGGCTTGCCGGGGCGGCGTGCCGTTCCCCATCCCCAAGAACGGCTATGAGGTGATGTGGAACCTGACGCTGCGTTACAGCATCGCCACCGACATCGTCTATCAGAACGGCATGGGCTGGTTGGTTGATGCCAAGGGCACACCGACGATGACCTCCGACCAGTTCACGCGCACCGAGAAGCCTTATTACCAAGTGGACCAAAAGGATCGCGACCCGAACATGATCCTGCGCACCTATTCGGTGGCACGCGCGCCGGCCCGTATTTCGGGCCAGATGACGCTGCTGCAGGACTACATCGACATGGAGGAGAAGCCGCGCCGCGCCTTCAACTACTCGCCCGGTCAGCGTCGCGTCAAGCTCGCACCTGAGTTTGCTTACGACACGCCGGTTTCGCAGTTGTGCGGCGTGACCTTGTTCGACGAGCTGTTCTTGTTCTCCGGAAAAATGGACCGTTTCGACTTCAAGTTGGTGGGCCTGAAGGAGATGCTGATTCCCTACAACAGCTACAAGTTCTACGGCGAGTGCAAGGGCGTCGATCACTTCATGGGTACCCATTTGAACCCGAGCTGCGAGCGTTGGGAGCTGCACCGCGTTTGGGTGGTCGAGTCCACCTTGAAGCCGGGCCAGCGCCACGCTTATGCCAAGCGCACTTACTACCTGGATGAGGACGGTTCCGGTGCCGGCATGTTCGATGCGTTCGACAAGAACGGCGAGCTGTATCGCGGCATGTTCCAGAGCACGATCCAGGTGTATGACCATCTGACGCCGTGGAGTGGCAAGACCATCACCTATGACTTCAGCAAGAAGATGATGTTGTTGATCGGCGATGGCAGCTTTCAGATCTCGCCGAAGATCCTGCCCGAGGTTGATTTGAGCCCTGAAGCCATCGTCGGCCGGGAAACCGTGCGCTGATCGATGAATGCACCTTCAACCCGCAACGCTGCTGCCATGGATAAATTTGACTATGTGATCGTCGGTGCCGGCTCGTCCGGCTGCGTGCTGGCCAGCGAGCTGTCGAAAGACGCCAACTGCCGCGTGCTGCTGCTCGAAGCCGGCCCGCCGGACACCAGTCCGTTGATCCATATGCCGCGCGGCATCGGCAAGCTGCTGACGCCACCCAACCCCAACATCTGGCATTACAGCGCCAGTCAAGGGGCCGGGCGGCCGAAGGAAGACTGGGTCAAGGGCCGCACGCTGGGCGGTTCGAGCTCGGTCAACGGCATGGTCTATATGCGCGGCCTGCCGTCGGAATACGACGACTGGGCGGCGGCCGGTTGCGACGGTTGGGGGTGGCAAGACATTGGCCGTTGTTACAAGGCGATGGAAGACCACGAGCTGGGCGAAGCCGAATGGCGGGGTAGCGGTGGGCCGTTGAAGATTTCGATGCAGCCCAAGGATCACCCGATGTATCTGGCCATTCTGGCGGCGGCCGAACAGGCCGGTTTGCCGAATGTGCCGGACGTCAACGCCGCGCTGCAAGGCGGCATCGGCTACCAGCCGCGCACCATCCACAACGGCCGGCGTTGGAGTGCCGCCAAGGCCTTTTTGGAGCCGGCGCGCAAACGTCCCAACTTGACGGTGCGCACCGGCGTGGAGGTGCAGCGGGTGGTGTTCGAGGGCACGCGGGCGGCGGGCGTCGAGCTGCGTGATGCCACCGGCGCGCTGTCGGTCGTGCGGGCGCAGCGCGAGGTGATTCTGTCGGCCGGTGCCATCCACAGCCCCAAGCTGCTGCAGTTGTCCGGTATCGGCCCGGCCGCCTTGTTGCAGGGCTTGGGGTTGCCGGTGCTGGTGGATGCGCCGGACGTGGGGCAGCACCTGCTGGAGCACCGCTGCTTGCTGATGCAGGTGCGCATCCACGAGGGCAGCCTGAACCAGGAGTTCGGCGGTTGGCGGCTGGGCAAAAACATGCTGCGCTATTTGCTCAACCACAGCGGCCCGATGACGCAAGCCGCGCACGAGCTGTGCGCGCTGGTGAAAACACGGCCCGAACTGGCCCGGCCGGACGGCGAGCTGGGCATCGGCCTCTATTCCATCCAAGTCGATGCCAAAGGCAATATCGGCATCGACGACCAACCCGGCATGACCTGGGTCGGCTACTTCACCACGCCGGACAGTTGCGGTTCGGTGCAGATCACCTCGCCCGACGCGGCCGCCGCGCCCGCCATCGATGCCAACTACCTGAGCACCGCCCGCGACCGCCGCCATTCGGTCGACTTGGTGCACACGATGCGCCGCATCCTCGGCCAGCCGGCTCTTGCCAAGCACATCGTCGGCGAAACCATTCCCGGCCCTGCGTGCACCAGCGACGACGAAATCATCGACGCCTATTTGCGCCACGGCTCCACCGCCTATCACGTGGCTGGCACCTGCCGCATGGGCGCAGACGCGCGCTCGGTGGTGGACACCCGTTTGCGGGTGCGCGGTGTGCAGGGCTTGCGCGTGATGGACACCTCGGTGATGCCCACGCTGATCTCCGGCAACACCAACGGCCCGGCCATGGCGATGGCCCTGCGCGCCTCCGAATTCATTCGCGCCGACGCCAAATTGGCCACGGCCAACGCTTAACGCGACTGTCAACCCGTCTTCAGAGAAATCACAAGCCCATGAACATCCCCTTCACCACATTCGACGGCCTCTACATCAACGGCCAATGGGTGCCCCCGACCGGCGGCGCCCAAGAAGCTGTCATCAACCCGGGCACCGAAGCCGTCATCGGCATGGCACCGGTCGGCACCGTGGCCGATGCCGACGCGGCCTTGGACGCAGCTCGCCGTGCCTTTGACCACGGCGTTTGGCCGCGCCTGCCGCAGGCCGAGCGCACGGCCATGATGCGGCGCATGCACAGCGCCTTGCTGGCCCGTGCCGAGCGCATCAAGGCGTTGGCGGTGGCGGAGGGCGGCTTCACGCTGGCGCTGGCCCATGTGATGAACTTTGTGCGGCCGATGGAGCTGTTTGCCATCGCCATCGAGCGCTCGTTGCTGCCGACGATGCAGACGCTGCCGGTCGAAACGGCTATGAACCCGTTCAACCCGAGCGGCTCACCGCTGATCGGCTCCGGCGTGGTGGTGCGCGAGCCGATCGGCGTGGTGACGGCCATCACCGCCTACAACGCCCCCTATTTGCTCAATTTGTCCAAGCTGGTGCCGGCGCTGTTGGCCGGCAACACGATGGTGCTGAAACCGTCGCCGTACACACCGTTCTCGGCGCTGTTGTTCGGCGAGGTGGCAAGCGAGATCGGCTT
>CANFYD010000300.1 GCA_947450745.1 Burkholderiales bacterium | reverse complement strand
CGCTGGTCGTGCCGGAGGAAGCGCTGGTGCCGCAGGGCGGCAAGCAATACATCATCAAGGTGGTGGAAGGCGGCAGCAGCAACGGCAACGGCAACGGCAACGGCAACGCGCCGAAGGCGCAGCGCATCGAGGCCGACATCGGCATCCGTGTGCCCGGCCGGGTCGAGCTGTTGTCCGGCGTGAAGGCGGGTGAGCGCGTCGTCACCGCCGGCCAGAGCCGCTTGATGCGCGGCGACGGCCAGGCGCTGAGCGTGGTGGATGTGGACGCGCAAGGCGGCAGCGGACGGGCGGCTTTGGCCAGCGCCGCCGGCAGTGCCCCCGCCGGCTCCCTCACGCCAGCCCCTGCCCCCGCTCCTGTCCCCGCGCTCAGCCGCTGAAAGCCCGCCATGCGCATCTCTGAAATCTCGATCCGGCGGCCGGTCTTTGCCACCGTGATGTCGCTGCTGCTGTTGCTGGTTGGTCTGGTGTCGTTCGGCCGGTTGTCGCTGCGCGAATACCCGCGTATCGACGAGCCGGTGGTGACCGTCAGCACGCGCCTGGTCGGTGCGTCGTCCGAGGTGATCGAGGGCCAGGTGACCAAGCCGCTGGAGGACTCGATCGCCGGCATCGATGGGGTGGAAATCCTCACCTCCAGCTCGCGCTCGGAGCAAAGCCAGATCACCGCCCGCTTCCGCCTGGAGAAAAACCCCGATGACGCCGCCGCCGATGTGCGCGACCGGGTCGCCCGCGTGCGCAGCCGCTTGCCCGAGGCGGCCGACGAGCCGGTGGTGGCCAAGGTCGAGGCGGACGCGCAGCCGACGATCTGGATCGCCTTTTCCAGCGACACGCTGAGCCCGCTGGAAATTACCGATCTGGTCAACCGCGTCGTGCGGCCGCGCTTGCAGACGATTCCCGGCGTGGCCGATGTGCAAGTCGGCGGTGACCGCAAATACGCAATGCGCATCTGGCTGGACGCCGACCGACTGGCCACCTACAAGCTGACCGTGGCCGATGTGGAAGATGCCTTGCGGCGGCAGAACCTGGAAGTGCCGGCCGGCCGCATCGAGAGCGAGCAGCGCGAGTTCAGCGTCACCGCCCGCACCGACCTGAACACGGTGGCGCAGTTCACCGCCGTGGTGCTGAAGCAATCGGCCGGCTTCAGCGTGCGGCTGGGCGATGTGGCGCGCATCGAGGAGGCCGCCGCCAGCGAGCGCTCGCGTGTGCGTCTGAACGGCGTGCCGTCGATCAGCCTGGGCGTGATCCGCCAAGCCACCGCCAACCCGCTGGAGGTGGCGGCCGGCGTGCGCGAGATGATGCCCAAGCTGCAGGCCGACCTGCCGGACACGATCCGGGTGCTGCCGGCGAATGACAACTCGGTGTTCATCGACCGCTCGATCCGCTCGGTCTACACCACTATTGCCGAGGCAGTGGTGCTGGTGGCGCTGGTGGTGTTCGTGTTCCTGCGCACCTTGCGCGCCTCCATCATTCCGCTGGTGACGATACCGATCAGCCTGATCGGCTCGTTCGCGCTGATGGCCTTGGCCGGCTTCACCATCAACACGCTGACGCTGCTGGCCTTGGTGCTGGCGATTGGCCTGGTGGTGGACGACGCCATCGTGGTGTTGGAAAACATCTTCCGCCACATCGAGGAAGGGCTGGAACCGTTCCAGGCCGCGCTGAAAGGGGCGAAGGAGATCGCCTTTGCGGTGCTGGCCATGACGATGACGTTGGCGGCGGTATTTGCGCCGCTGGCCTTCACGCCGGGCCGCACCGGCCGGCTGTTTGCCGAGTTCGCGCTGACGCTGGCTGGCGCGGTGGTGGTGTCCGGTTTTGTGGCACTGACGCTGACGCCAATGATGTGCAGCAAGCTGCTGCGCCACGCCCCGAACCCGACCCGCTTTGATCGCGGCATGGAGCGGGTGCTGATCTGGATCAGCGACCAATACGCGGCGGCGCTGCGCCAGGCCTTGCGCGCGCGCTGGGCGGTGGTGGCGGTGATGTTGGCCTCCGGGGCCGGCAGTGCCTGGTTGTTCACCCATGCCAAGTCGGAGCTGGCACCGATGGAAGACCGGGGCGTGATCTTCATGCCGATCACTGCACCCGACGGAGCCACCTTGGCCTTCACCGCGCGTTATTTCGACGCGGTGGACCGCATCGCCGCCGGTTACCCCGAGTTCGACCGGGCCTTCTTTTTCGCCGGGGGGTCGACCGTTTCCAGCGGAGTGGCGATTCTGCGCACGGTGGACTGGACCGAACGGAGTCGCTCCACCCAGGAGATCGCCCGGCTGATGCTGCCGCAAGTGAACCTGCTGCCCGGTGTGCAGGCCTTCCCGATCACGCCGCCCAGCCTGGGCCAGGGCTTCCGCGAGCGGCCGATCAACTTCATCGTCGTGACCAGCGACAGCTATGCCAATCTGGCCACGCTGGCGCAGTCCTTCATGGCCGAGATGAACAAGAACCCCGGCCTGGTCCAGCCGGACAACGACCTGCGGCTGAACAAGCCTGAGCTGTTTCTGGAAGTGGACCGCGAGCGCGCGGCCGATCTGGGCGTGCCGGTCGATCAGGTGGCGCGCACGGTGGAAACCATGTTGGGCAGCCGGGCGGTGACGCGTTACAAGCGCGGCGCCGACCAATACGACGTGCTGCTGCAGACCGAGGCGGCCGGCCGCACCACGCCGGACCAGATCGAGCGGCTGTTCGTGCGCGGGCGCGGCGAGACGATGGTGCCGCTGTCCAGCTTGATCAAGGTGAACGAGGCGGTCAGCCCGCGCGAGTTGAACCACTTCAACCAGCGCCGCTCGGTCGCCTTCACCGCCAACCTGGCACCCGGCTACTCGCTGGGCGAGGCGCTGGCCTTCATGGACAGCACGGCCGCCCGGCTGCTGCCGGTCGGTTACGCGACCGAGTTGAACGGCGTGTCGCGCGAGTACAAAACCTCCAGCGGCGCGCTCGGCCTGGTCTTCGTGTTGTCGCTGCTGTTCATCTTTTTGGTGCTGGCGGCGCAGTTCGAAAGCTTTATCGACCCGTTCGTGATTCTGCTGTCGGTGCCGCTGTCGATGGTCGGTGCTTTGGGCGCGCTGCAATGGTCGGGCGGCACGCTGAATGTGTATTCGCAGATCGGCTTGATCACGCTGGTGGGGCTGATCACCAAGCACGGCATCCTGATCGTCGAGTTCAGCAACCAGTTGCGCCAGCAGGGCCGCAGCGTGCAGGACGCGGTGGTGGAAGCGGCGGCGCTGCGCCTGCGGCCGATTCTGATGACCACCGGGGCGATGGTGCTCGGTGCTGTGCCGCTCGCCCTGGCCAGCGGCGCCGGGGCCGAAAGCCGCCAGCAGATCGGCTGGGTCATCGTCGGCGGCATGAGCTTGGGCACCTTGCTGACCCTCTTCGTCGTGCCGACGATGTACACCTTGTTTGCCCGCCGCAGCGTGCCCGGCGAAATCACCACCGAGGCGCTGGCTTGACCCGAACCGGGTTGTAGGGCGGGTCGTGACCCGCGTGCGGCCGACTGTGGCACCTGTGTTGCTCCAGGCCGGCTCGCGTCGGTACGTCGCTGCCCATGGCGGAATTGCCCGCGGGTCTCGACCCGCCCTACGAGCCTGAGCGGCATGCGACCATCGCCCGGCCGAAAGTGGGTCAACGGGGAGTTCGCATGATCAGAATCAAAACGATTTGGGCGCTGGCGCTGCTGGTTTCGACAGCGGCGGCCTTGGCCGCTCCCACCACCACCTTGCGCTATTGCGCGCAGGGCAGCCCGCAGACCTTCGACCCGGCCAACAGCGACTCCGGCATCGACCACCTGGCCACCCAGCCGGTGTTCGACGGCTTGCTGACCACCGAGCGGGGCAGCGGCCGGTTGGTGCCCGAACTGGCGCAGAGCTGGAGCGTCAGCCCGGACGGCCGCCGCTACGTCTTCCAGTTGCGACGCGGCGTGAAGTTCCACAGCACGCCCTGGTTCAAGCCGACGCGCGACTTCAATGCCGACGACGTGCTGTTCACCTTTGGCCGTTTGCTCAACCCCAAGCACCCATTCCAGCAAGCACTGCCGACGCTGTCGCCCTATGTGACGTCACTGGGCTGGGCGCAGCTGATCACCCAGGTCGAGCGGCTGGGCGACCACGAGGTGGCGATCCAGCTGAAGCAGGTCGATGCGTCCTTTCTCAGCATGCTGACCTATGCCTTCACTGGCATGCAGTCGGCCGAGTACGGGGCGCAATTGCTGCAGCAGCGCAAGCCCGCGCAGATCAACCGCTTGCCCATTGGCACTGGCCCTTTCATGTTCAAGAGTTTTCAGCCGGACAGCGTGGTTCGCTATGTGCGCCACCCGGCCTACTTCCGCCCCGAGGTGGCGCGTGTCGATCAGCTGGTGTTTGCGATCACGGTGGACCGCAATGTGCGCACGCAGCGCTTGCTGCGCGATGAATGCGACATTGCCGTGCTGTCCAACCCGGCCGATCTGCCCGAGTTGGCCAAAAACCCTGCGATTACCTTGATCAGCCAGCCCGGCTTGAACATCGGCTTCCTGGCCTTCAACCTGAAAAAGCCGCCGCTGGACCGGCTGGAGGTGCGCCAAGCGCTGGACATGGCGATCGACAAGGCGGCCTTGATCAAGACCATCTTCGGCAGCTCCGGCGAGGTGGCCCGCTCCACCGTGCCGGCCGCCAGCTGGGCTTTTGATGCCAGCCTGAAGGCGGTGCCCTACAACCCGGAGCAAGCGCGCGCGCTGCTCAAACGCGCCGGCGTGGACAAGCTGCAACTGACGCTGTGGGCGATGCCGGTGCAGCGCGTCTACAACCCGAACGCGCAACTGATGGCGCAGATGATCCAGGCCGATTGGGCCAAAGTGGGCGTGTCGGCACGCATCGTCAGCTACGAGTGGGGCGAATACCTGAAACGGCTCGACGCCGGCGAACACGACACCGCCCTGCTGGGCTGGAGCGGCGACCCGGAGCCGGCCGACACGGCGGGCCAACTCGCCTGCGGGGCCAGCAGCGCCAGTTTCTGGTGCGACCCCACCTACGACGCCGCGATCAACCAGGCCCGCCAGACGCTGGACCAGCCGCAGCGCCAGCAGCTCTATGCCAAGGCCCAGCGCATCGCGATGGCCCAGCTGCCCTGGAGCCCGCTGGCCCACGGGCGGCTGACGGTGGCGGTGCGCAAGAACGTCGCCGGCTTTGAGCTGGGGCCCGACGGCGGCTTTCGCTTTGACGGCATCAGCTTCAGCGAGCCGCCACCCAGTCGCTAGGACCGGTGGCCGTCCCCTAAAATGCGGCCGCAAACCCTGGGGATCAAAGATGAGCATCAAGAGCGACAAGTGGATACGCCGCATGGCGGAGCAGCACGGCATGATCGAACCGTTTGAGCCGGGCCAGGTGCGGGTGGGCGGCGACGGGCAAAAAATCGTCAGCTATGGCACCTCCAGCTACGGCTACGACATCCGCTGCGCCCCCGAGTTCAAAGTCTTCACCAACGTCTACAGCACCAT
>CANFYD010000299.1 GCA_947450745.1 Burkholderiales bacterium | reverse complement strand
CGATGTGCGCTCGGCCTTGGAGGCCGGAGTGGCCGCTGCGCGCGTGTTCCCCAAGTCAGCCTATGCCTCCAGCGCCCATCCGGACGAGGTGCGGATCGCATTCGACGGTGACGCCGTGCTGTTTTCCGATGAAGCGGAACAGGTCTTTCAACGCGACGGCCTGACGGCCTTCCAGGCCCACGAGAGCGAGCACGCGAACCTGCCGCTGGCTGCAGGCCCGTTCAAACCGGTGCTGGAAGCGCTGCATCGGCTGCAGCAAGACCCTGTGGGTTCGATGCGGGTGCGCACTGCGCTGGTGACGGCACGCAGCGCACCGGCCCATGAGCGCGCCATCCGCACGCTGATGGACTGGCGCATCGAGGTCGACGCGGCGATGTTCCTCGGCGGCTTGCCCAAAGGCGAATTCCTGCGCGAGTTCGAACCCGATTTCTTCTTCGACGACCAGGCCGGCCACATCGCCAACGCCTCGGCCCATGTACCGGCCGGCCATGTCGCGTCGGGCATCAGCAACCGCTGACACTCGCCGCCCAGGCCCCTATCAGCTCAAAGTCACGCGGGCGAACTTGCGTTTACCCACCTGGGCGACAAAGCTGCCGGCGGCCAGCTTCAAGGCCTTGTCGCTGATGGTGACGCCGTCGATCTTGACGCCTCCCTGCTCGATCAGGCGGGTCGCTTCGCCGCCGGACGCCACCAGGCCGGCGGCCTTCAACATCGCGCCCACACCCAGCGGCGCGCCGCTCAAGCTGAGCTCGGGGATGTCGTCCGGAATGCCGCCGCGGGCGCGGTTGTTGAAGTCTTCCTCGGCCGCGTCTGCGGCCTGCAGGCTGTGGAAGCGGGCGGTGATCTCCTTGGCCAGCAAGACCTTGGCTTCCTTGGGGTTGCGGCCGGCCTCGACTTGGCTCTTCAGCAGGGCGATTTCGTCCAAGCTCTTGAAGCTCAGCAGCGTGAACCACTTCCACATCAGCACATCGCTGATCGACAGAATCTTGGCAAACATGCTGTTCGCCGGCTCACTGATGGCGACGTAGTTGTTCTTGGACTTGGACATCTTCTCGACGCCGTCCAGGCCTTCGAGCAGCGGCATGGTCAGCACGCATTGCGGCTCCTGCCCATATTCCTGCTGCAGATGGCGGCCCATCAGCAAATTGAACTTCTGGTCGGTGCCGCCGAGTTCGAGGTCGCTTTTCAGCGCCACCGAGTCATAGCCCTGCATCAGCGGGTAGAGAAACTCATGCACCGAAATCGGTGTGTGCGAGGCGTAGCGCTTGGTGAAGTCATCGCGCTCCAGCATGCGCGCCACCGTGTACTTGGCGGCCAGCTCGATCATGCCGCGCGCACCGAGCGGGTCGCTCCACTCGGAGTTGTAGCGGATCTCGGTGCGCGCCGGGTCCAGCACCAAGCTGGCCTGCGCGTAGTAGGTCTCGGCATTGGCAAGGATCTGCTCCTTGGTCAGCGACGGGCGCGTGGCGTTGCGGCCGGACGGGTCGCCGATCATCGAGGTGAAGTCGCCGATCAAAAAAATCACCTGGTGACCCAAGTCCTGCAGCTGCCGCATCTTGTTGAGCACCACCGTGTGGCCGATGTGGATGTCCGGAGCGGTCGGGTCCAGGCCCAGTTTGATGCGCAGCGGCACGCCGGTGGCGGCTGATTTGGCCAGCTTTTTCAGCCAATCCGCCTCGGGCAGGATTTCGTCGCAGCCGCGCTGCGACACGGCAAAAGCGGCGCGCACGGCGTCGGTGACGGGGTAGGCCGCGACGGTCGCTGCGGCCGAGTTGGCGGGAGCTGAAGAGCTAGGCGTTGTTCGCAAGTCGGACATGGCAGCGGGGGGACTCTGTAAAGCCTTGATTTATCGGGTTTTCTCGGCCTAGAAGCGCCGACCGGCTCGGTATACTCGCCGCTGGTTTGCATTCCCACCCCCCACGAACTGGGGGGTGTTTTGCCGCAAACCGTCATTTGCAATTCTAGTGGACGCGAATCTTGACGCTTCATGTCCATAGCTTGTAAGACATGGGCGCACGAGGCTGATGTAGCTACGGCAAGAATTTGAGGTTCATAAAGCGTGACTGATTGGAAGATGGAAGTGAAACAGGCTTTGGTTCGTACCGAAGCCTTCGTCGCAAAGCACCCGCGCGCCCTGACCGGCACCGTCTTGGGTTTGCTCAGCGGGTTTGCAATCACCGCCTTTGGTATCGCTCCGCTGGCACCCAATGCCGAAGAGCTGCCCCGCCGCGTGATCGCCGAGGCCGTGCAGCCGAATGATCTGCAAGCGCAATTGGCCGAACTGGCCGAGCATCAGATCGGACTGAGTCGCAACGACCTGACCCGCAGCAGCGACACCGCCGACAGCTTGCTCAAGCGCATGGGCGCGCCCGACCCTGCGGCTGCCCTGTTCCTGCGCAAAGACCCGCTGGCCGCCCGAATTCTGCAAGGTCGCGCCGGCAAAATGGTGCAAGTGACGGCGGACGCTAGCGGCACGGTGCAAGCGATGGTGGTCCGCTTTGCGGCCGAAAACCCAATTCAGCAAGCGACCCACTTCACCCGCTTGAGCGTCTCGCGCACGGCCGACAAATTCACCTCCAAGCTGGAGACTCTGCCGCTGCAAGCGCAGACGCGGCTGGGCAGTGGCAGCATTCGCAGCTCGCTGTTTGCCGCCACCGACGAAGCTCGCATTCCCGATGTGATCGCTTCGCAAATGGCCGATATGTTCTCCGGCGATATCGACTTCCACCGCGAACTGCGCAAGGGCGACCGTTTCTCGGTCGTCTACGAAAGCATGACCGCCGACGGCGAGCCGATCAATTGGGAAAGCGCTGGCGGCCGTGTCGTCGCCGCCGAGTTCGTCAATAACGGGCGCAGTTACAGCGCAGTCTGGTTTCAGGACAAGGCCACCGGCAAAGGCAATTTTTACGGCTTCGACGGCCAAAGCAAGCGCCGCACATTTTTGGCCAGCCCGATGGAGTTCTCGCGCGTGACCTCCGGTTTCGCGATGCGCTTCCACCCGATTCTGCAAACCTGGCGTCGCCACCTGGGCACCGACTACGGCGCGCCCACAGGCACGGCGGTGCGCACGGTGGGCGACGGCTCGGTGGATTTCGCCGGCTGGCAAAACGGCTTCGGCAATGTCGTGTTCGTGCGCCACAGCGGCGACCGCACCACGGTTTATGCCCACCTGAGCCGCATTGACGTCAAGCGCGGCCAGCGCATCGAACAGGGTCAACGCATTGGCGCGGTCGGGGCGACCGGCTGGGCCACCGGGCCGCACCTGCATTTTGAATTTCGCGTCAAGGGCGAGCACCAGGATCCTCGCGTGATCGCGCGCGCCTCCGAGGCTGTCACTTTGCCGAACTACGCGCGCGGCCAGTTCTTGCAAACCGTGGCCAGCATCAAGACTCAATTGAGTGTTGCCCAAACGATGGACGGCGGAGTGAACGGCGCAGAGTGAGTTGCCAGCTCTTCGTTCGAGCGCGCGGCAGCAGATGACTGGATTTGCGGTGGATGGGTCGAGCACGAGTGAGCTGTACATCGGCCTGATGTCCGGTACCTCGCTGGACGGCGTGGATGCTGTGCTGGCCCGCTTCCCGCAAGACGGCGCGGCCCTGCAAGTGCTGGCGCACTGCCATCAGCCGTACCCGACCGGCTTGCGCTGCGATTTACTGGCCTTGAACAGCCCCGGCGACAACGAACTGCACCGCGCGGCACTGGCCGCCAACGCGGTAGCCCGAAGCTACGCCGAATTGACCACCCAACTGCTGAAGACCGCCGGACGAACCGCGCGCGATATTGCCGCCATCGGAGCGCATGGCCAGACCGTCAGGCACAGACCGGGTGAATTTGATGGCTGCGGTTACACCACCCAGTTGCTCAACGGTGCCTTGCTGGCCGAAATGACCGGCGTGGCCGTGGTGTCTGACCTGCGCAGCCGAGATCTGGCCGCAGGCGGCCAGGGTGCCCCACTGGTGCCCGCCTTTCACCGCACTTTATTTGGCCGCGCAGACCGCGAGGTGGCCGTGCTCAATATCGGCGGCATCAGCAATATCAGCCTATTGAGCGCCGACGGTCGTACCTTGGGCTTCGATTGCGGGCCCGGCAACTGTTTGATGGACTTGTGGATCGCCAGACACCTAGGTTGCAGCTTTGATGCTGGCGGGGCCTGGGCGGCCAGCGGGACGCTGCTGCCAGAAATGCTGCAAGCGCTGCTGGATGAGCCGTTTTTCACCCGCACGCCGCCGCGCAGCACAGGCCGCGATCTGTTCAACGAACAGTGGCTGGCCGCACTGGTGCCGACACTTGAGTCGGAAGCCGCCGCCGATGTGCAGGCCACCCTGCTCGAACTGACGGCGCAAAGCATTGCCCGTTGTCTGCACGATGACGCGCCGGCGACGCAAGAACTGCTGGTCTGCGGTGGTGGCTCGTTGAACACCCGGCTGATGGAGCGCCTGCAACAACTGCTGCCCGACACCACTGTTCAGCCCACCGACGCACGCGGCCTGCCGGCCATGCAAGTGGAAGCAGCCGCCTTCGCTTGGCTGGCGATGCGCTGGGTGCACGCTTTGCCCGGCAATCTACAGGCAGTTACCGGCGCGGCAGGCCCGAGGATCTTGGGCGCGATGTACCCGGCTTGATGCTTGAGTGACAGCCGGACAGCAAAAAGCCGCCCAAACTTGGCGGCTTTTTCATTCAGCGAAGGGCATCAAGCCGAGAAGCTGGACCCGCAACCGCAGGTGGTGGTCGCGTTCGGATTCTTGATCACGAACTGCGCGCCTTGCAGGTCTTCCTTGTAGTCGATCTCGGCACCGGCCAGATACTGCAAGCTCATCGCGTCGATCAACAGCGTGACACCGTTCTTGCTCATCTGCGTGTCATCTTCATTGACGGCTTCATCAAAAGTGAAACCGTACTGGAAGCCGGAGCAACCGCCACCCTGCACGAAAACCCGCAGTTTCAGCTCTGGATTGCCTTCTTCGGCGACCAGATCGCGCACCTTGTCGGCGGCACTGTCGGTGAAGATCAAGGGCACGGGCATTTCACCGGAGTCGGCCAAAGGAGATTCGAGAACTGCGCTCATGTGGGTTCCTAACAGATTAACTCTAGCTGCGTATTGTCTATGGAAACAAGAGGAGGCGCAGCTGAAAAGGGTATTGGGTCACAGTAACAGCTGGGGGCGAGCTGAAACGAAACAAGGCCGCTGCTTGCGCAAACGGCCTTGTTGATGATTTGCCACCGGCGTTGAAACCGGCGGACAAACCAGCAGGATCAGCGCTTGCTGAACTGCTTACGACGACGCGCGCCGTGCAGACCGACCTTCTTACGCTCGACTTCACGCGCATCACGCGTCACGAAGCCAGCGCGGCTCAGTTCGGGCTTCAAGGTGGCGTCATAGTCGATCAGCGCGCGGGTGATGCCGTGGCGAATCGCCCCAGCTTGACCCGACTCGCCGCCGCCATGCACGTTGACCTTGATGTCAAACGTTT
>CANFYD010000298.1 GCA_947450745.1 Burkholderiales bacterium | reverse complement strand
TCGACCTCTCGCTCGGTCCTCGCTTGCGGGCTTGGGTTCTGGTGCACGCCCGAGTCGGGTTTTGCCGCCACCAGCGGCTGCGGCTCCGACTGCAGCGTGGCCGGCGAGATCAACCTGGCTGCGGGCCGCTGCACGATTTGCAGGCTGGCCAGCCGAGTACCCCCCGCCTGGCTGTGCGCTGGCTTCGGCTGGCCCAGCGCGAACCACACCAGCCCATGCAGCAGAACGGCCAGCAGCAGGCAGGGCCAGAGCCCTGCGGCTAGTGCGGCGCGCGGTGATGCTGACGGGCTGGCCATGCGCTCAGTTCTGGATCAGATCCCGCCAGGACAAGCGGCGGGTGGTGGACAAGCTGGGCTCCACCGGCGTGGGCGTCGCGACCGTGCGGTTGTCTGACAAGCGGCTGACGCTGATCACCTTGTTGTTGGGCAGCTTCACCAAGGCCGGGCGGGTGGCAATGGCGTCGCCGAGCGACACGCTGACCACGCCCTTGGAGACCGAGATCGGTGCGCCGGTGCGGTAGTCCAGAAAGTTGGCATAGCTGGATCCGCCCACTTTGCAGACATTGCCTGACTCGATCACGTTGGAGTTGACCACCAGCGTGCCCAGCGCCAATTGCGGGTCGGTGTTGACGCGTTCATGGCTTTCCGGCAGGTCGACATACCAACCGCCGTCGACCGACAGGTTGACCGGGTTGGGCGTGGCGTTCAAGCGCACGTCCGAGCCGGCGCTGCACACGGTGCTGCCCGCCGGGCAAACGCCGACAGTCAGCACTTGTGCGACGAACTTGTTGACCGGCGTGCGCGGGTTGCCGAAGTTCTGCGTGTCCAAGCGGTCCTTGATGGCGTAGATCGACTGCACGGTGGCGTCGGCCAAGTCGGTCAGGCCGAGATAGCGGCCGGTGCCGATGTAGACCATCGCCATGCCGCCCACATCGCCCAGCTCCGGCCTGGAGGTGATGGGCTGCACGTCGCCTGCGGGTGATTTCAGGGTGGCCAGCAACTGTGCGTCATAACCTGTGGCACCGATCGTGTTGTTGACGTCGAAGCGCCAGACATTGCCCAAGTTGTCGCCGGCATAGACGCGCTTGACCGTGTTGTCCAGATCGCCGTTGTCCACCCAGCCGCGCAGATGGGTCAGCCCGCTCGGCGTCGCGCTGCTGCCCACGCCGGTATCGATGCTGCGGATCAAGCTGCCGTCGGCCGCGTTGAGGATGAACAAGCGGCCATGACCATCGCCGGGCGACACATTGTTGAAGCCGGAGCCGAAGAACACCGCCCAACTGCCATCGCTCAACTGTCCGATCTCGGGCTTGCCCATCGTCAGGCCCAAATTGTCGTTGGTGAATTCCCACATCAGCTGGGGGTCGCTGGGGTTGGTGACGTCGATGGCGTAGTACGAGCGTCCACCGGCCCCCAGCCCGCCGACCAAGAGCGTGCGCCACTGCGTGCCGTCATAGATGTCCTGCACGGCCGGCGTGCCGTCGACGAAGTACTCATGCTTGGTGGCGTATTCCTTGTCCGCCAAGCGGTACAGCTTGGCCAGCATCGGCGTGGGCACGAAGGCCCAGACTTCCACGCCCGTTTCGGCATTGATGGCGTGCAGCATGCCGTCGTTGGCCCCGACGTAGACCATGCCCGTGCGGGTGCTGACGGCCGTTTTGTGGGCGGCATAACCCGGTGCCGTGTAATTGAAAGCTGCCTGCTTCACGTAGACGGCTTCGGAGCTGACGATGTCGCCCAGCAAATGCACACGCTGGCGGAAGTAGCGCTCCGGCTGGCTGATTTCACCCTCATTGCTGCGCTCGCCACGGATGAAGTTGACCAGCGCTTGGCCGGCCGCTGCCGCTTGATCGGTGGCCGAGACGCAATAGATGCCGAAGCTGCAGAACTGGCTCAGCGCGCGGCCGGCGGTCGTGATGTAGCTGAGCGAGAAATTGGCGCGCTCATCGACCGTCAAATTGCCCCAGTCGAACGGCTTGCGCTTTTTGTCCGCTGCGGCCGAGAACATGTAGAGCGTGCGGCCGGTGTTGGCATTGATCAGGTCGCGCGCCGACCAATCGCTCTGCAGGGCGTTCACCGTGCCCAGTTCGACGTCGATGCGCTGGCTGATCAGGTCGCCCGACCATTCGCCCGAGCTGAAGTTGGAGACGAACAGCTGGTTGTCGCCTGCCGCCACATTCGGGTTGCTGGTGGTGGCGGCCGCAGCGGCCTTGGTCTGCACGTCGATGGCGGCCAAAGCGACGGCCAGGCCAGTGAACATCGAGGTCGGGTCGGACGCGCTGAAGTAAGTGCCGCCGCCATTGACGGCCGTGTGCCACAAGTCGTCGATGGTGGTCAGCGTGTTGTTCACCGGCACCGGCCAGTTGCAGCTGCCGCTGGCTTGCCAACTGCAGATGCCGGCCGAGGGGTTGGCGGTCACGCCTTCCTTGACGGCGTAATAGTCGCCGCTCGCATCGCTCAGGTAGCCGGGGCGGAACTGCATATAGCCCGAAGCCCCCAAGCCCAGGGTGAAGGTCTTCATCACCTGTTTTTCGTTCGGTTTGGTGGCTAGGTCGGTGCTGTTGCCGCAAACGTCGTCACCGGTGCCATTGCTCTTGCAGGCGGCGGTGCCGGTCGTGCCGTTGCGCGAGTCCGTTTCCACGTAGTAGGCCGCCACGTCCGCCAGTGTGTTGCCGGTGGCTGTGCCGTCCAAGCGGGGGCGGGGCAAGCTGCCATCCTGGTTGCCGATGTCGGTGCTGCCGTCCAACTGGTTAGGGTTGCTGCTTTCGTTCCAGAAGCCGTCGGTGGACAGGATGGTGAAGTTGCGCTGGCAGGAATAAAGCATTGGGTCTTTGACCGTGCTGCCGTTCAGGCTGCCGCCATTGAGCCGGCCGCCATACAGCCTGCCGGCGGTGGAGAGAGCGGTGCGCAGTGGCGTGGAACTGTTGGGCCTGGCACGGGTCAACTTGCTGAACCAAGTGGTTTTTTGCGTGCTCTCGAAGGTGTCGAGATTGAGGAAATCGGTCCCGGTGTTGTTGTTGATGCTCAGATAACCGACGCGCCGGTTGTTCGCCACCGGTGCGAAAGCGCGCGTGGCCGATGACTTCATCGATTGCATGCGCGTGTGGTAGTAAGCCCACCAGTTGGCGAAATTGGTCATTTCTTCGGCGTAGCTGCAACTGGCTCCGGCGCAGTCGGTGCGGCTGCTGGTCTTGGGGTAGCTGGTGCGCGCCGGGATGATGTCCACGCGCTCGAAGCTGCCGGGGAAGCCCGCTGCGGTGGCCGGCACGGCGCTCACTGCAGCGACGTAGCCGCTGAAGACGGGTGTGCTGGCGTTGACGTTCAGCGTGCAAGTGGACGGCGTGCGCGTGAAGCTCACGGTGGCCGCATTGATATTGGCCCCGGCCGGCGCGGTGATCTTGACCTTCTCGCCGCCCGAGGATGTCGTGACGGCATAGCCGGTCGATCCTGCGTTGATGCTCGAAGCGATGGACTGGCCCAGCGTGTCCCGGTTGCTGGTGCTTGTGGTGTTGGCTGACAGCAGATTGATGCCGTTGACCCTCACCGCCGTAACGACCAGGGCGCAGCTGGGGTCGCTGAGTGTGAAGTTCACCGTTGCGCGAGTTTCCGCCACGGCCGCCGAGCCTGCGGTCGCCGCGCTGAAGTATTTGGTCGGGTAGCGGAGTTGTGCGTAAGTGCCGGTCCGCACGGCTTGGCAAGACCCGGCGGCTGGTGTGCTGGCGCGGGCATTCGTGTCGCTGTCACACCAGCGCACCGGTGCCGGGAAGGTGAACCCGCCTGACGCCGACGCTTGGCAATTGCGCAGGTTGTCGGAGTCGCAATATTCGGACGGCAGGATGTTGTAGTAATGCGGACCCCAGCTGCGTGCCTCGGTGGTGGCGGCGTTCGGTGCGCCGACGGCCATCAATCCGTTGCCGCTGGCCGTGGTCTCCCGAAAGACGGTGTAGTTGTTGCCGCCCACCGTGCCGGGCAAGACATAGTTGCCGTTGCGCAGGCAGTTGGTGTAGTTGGTGTCGGTGCACCAGGCGGTGTCCGGGTAGCTGGTGAGCAGATTGATGGAGTTGCTGTTCTGCACTTGGTAGGCATCGATGCGAACGCTGGTCCAGGCGCTGGTGTTGGCGGAGGTCTGCGAGGCGTAGTCGGTGCCGGTGGCATCCACCGGCGGCAAATAGCGCGTGGCGGGGTTGTAGGCCATGCCGTTGAAGCTGGCGCTCAGAAAGGGCGGGTGGCCGCGCCAACTGCCGAACGGCGCGGTGTCGATCCAGCAGGCATTGCTGCTCAAGCCGTTGCCATTCGCATTCCGGCAGCAAGGGCTGCTGAAGCTGCCGCTGGTGGTGCCGGTCGCCCCGGCCGACCGGCACACGCTGCTGGCGATGTGGTCGGGCATGAAGTCCCAGCCCATCGAGCCGGAGTCGTCCAGGATGAACAGCAGGTTGGCCTTCACGCTGCTGGGCGAGGCCACGAGCAGCGGCGCGGTGGAGATGTCGGTCGTGGCGGCGCGGGCCGGCGCGGCGGCGAGGCTCAGCACGGCACCGAGCAGCAGAGCCAGCTGGAGCGTGAGGCGGCGCATGCGCTGGCTGCGCTGGATGCGCTGCAAATGCTGGATGCTGCCGCTGCGGACAAGCCCGAGGGGTGAAAAAAATGACTTCATGGCAACCTCATTTGCTGTCTTGGGGCACGTCACATTGCGACGACGGCTTGCACAAAGCTGACCGCATTGCGCGGGCCTTGCACGCGCACGGTGATGCGGTAATAAGTCTGGCTGGGCACTTGCAACTTGACCGCACCGCCGGATTTGCTGCTGGTCTGCACGGAGGCACCGAGTGAGGTCGAGGCTTCGCAAGCGCTGTTCAGCGCATCGCCCACCGTGTTGCAGAGCCGGTGAATGGCAAAGGAGACCTGGTTGCCCGCTGCGTCGACGGCCAGGTTGTTGACCTGGTTGTTGGCAACCAGCGTGCCGGCCCAGAAGGCCTCCCAGGTCTGGCCGACACCCGGGTCTTCCCGCCTGGCCAGGTAGTTCAAGCGGCCGCCACCTGCGGACAGATTGCCGAACAGCGTGTTGGCCAGCACCGGCGGGCTTTCGGTCGCCAGTTCGCGCGACTTCTGCTCCAGCCAGGCGACGGCTGTTTCAATGCCTACATCGGCCGACTGGGTCGCCGATTGCTGAAACGCCAGATTGGTGGCCACTCGGTTGCTGGTCAGCACCGAGCGCATCAGGCCGATGGCGGCCAGCGACATCGCGACCAGCACGATGATGGACAGCAGCAGCACCACGCCGCGTTGCGGCAAGCGCGGGCCGACCCCGACGATTGGCGGACGAGTTTTTAACATCCCTGCAACACTCCTTGCCAAGCCACGTTGCGCAACGGGACTGTCGTCTCGAAGGTTTTGTAGCGGTATTGCTGCCCATCGGCGGGCAAGCTGATCGGCGTGCTGGCCCCGGCGGCCCAGGTGGGTGCGGCGGCGGTGACGGCGG
>CANFYD010000297.1 GCA_947450745.1 Burkholderiales bacterium | reverse complement strand
GCCAGCAGCACGCAGCAAAAGCCCCGTAGGGCGGGTCAGGACCCGCGGGCTTTCTCCGCCGGCCATCGATTCCCCGATTCCCCTCCCAACCGGCCGGCCCGCGCCGATGGCCGTCGCGCCACAACCCAAACGCGGGTCGCGACCCGCCCTACGAAAACTGAGGGCTCCTCAAACAGGCCGTTCCTCACGGCCGTCCGGGTGACGCGCAAAACGTGCTGGCTCGCGGCCATGCACCGGCGCGCTGTCCGGCCAGGGCCAGCCGCCAAACTGGGTCTGCCGGTAGTCGGCCAGCGTCTGTGCGATTTCGGCTTGCGTGTTCATGACGAACGGGCCGTACTGCGCCACCGGTTCGGCAATCGGCCGCCCCTGCAGCAGCAAGAACTCGCTGACGTCCTCTGCCCCGTTGACCAGCTCCACCGCCGCATCGCCGCGCAACTCGATCGCCGCATGCTCACTCACTACCTGACCCGCCAGCGTGACCGAACGGCCCTTGAAGAAATACAGGCTGCGCTGCGTCCCCGCGCCCAGGGCAGCTGGCAAAGTCCAGCGGGCACCGGCGGCCATGCGGATCGTCCAGATCGCCACATCGCCCTCGGGCTGCGCAGCCCAGGAATCGGGCGGCGGCGTCAGCGATGACAGTCCGTCTGACGACGCGGCATCCGTGGCTCCCACTTCCTGCAGCCGCCCGGCAATCACCGCCACCTCGGTCGAGCGCCCCTGCGCGTCTTGTTCAATCCGGCGCGGCACGTCCTCAGACCAGAACATCGTGAAATGCGGCGCCACCATCTTGTTGCGGGCCGGCAGGTTCAGCCAGATCTGGAACAGCTCCAGCGGGTTGCCGGCATCAGCATTCAGCAGCGGGAACATCTCAGCATGCACGATGCCCTTGCCGGCCGTCAGCCACTGCACATCGCCGCCGCCAAACCGGGCGATGGCACCGAGCGAATCGGAATGGTCGATCAAGCCCTTGCGCACGATGGTCACGGTCTCGAAGCCCCGATGCGGATGCGCGGGGAAGCCCGGCACTTGCTGGCCGTGATACATGCTCCAACCGTCCTTGCGGCTGAAGTCCTGCCCGATTGCACGGCCGGCCAGTGAACTGGCGGGACCCATCTGCGCATTGGCAGCCGGATAGCCATCGTCGTGATACGCACAAAACAGAAACGGATCGATCGTCGCCCAAGGGAAGCCGAGTGCCTTGATCTGCATGATCGGGTGAGCAGAGCTGGCGGGATTAGCGGAAGTCGTAGCAGCGGAGGCGGAGGCGGAGGCAGAGGCAGAACCGGGAACAGAAGTGGACATCACGAGACCTTTCAGGCGAGTAAGCGGCAACAACAAATTCAGTTGAGGGCATTACAACGCTGTTTCAAGTTTCGCGGCGCGGGGTGGGCGGCTGGGCTTTTTGCTGCCCTGTGTTGGGTCGCTCACTCGCAAGCACATGCCAGCTCGGCCACAGATGGCGGGCCTGGCGGCCGAGCGGCATCAGAAAATTCGGGTCATCCCGGTCCTCAAAGCAACTGAATTTTGCAGCGATGCACGGCGTGCACTTCAAAGATCACTTGGTCACTGGAGGCTTCATGCCTTCACAGTCCATCGTCATGTCCATCATCATTTCCATCATGCGGCTGCGGCGCTTCATCATGTCGGCGTCCATGGCCATGCCGCTACCCGGCGAGCCTGTGCCGGCCCCCTTGCCCATTCCACCAGCCGTCATCCCGCGCATATGCCCCATCATGGCCATGCCGTCCCGCATGGTCTTCATGTGCTCTTTCATCAGCGCAGCGCGTTCCTCGGGCGACTTGGCAGTGGCCATCTTCTGATGCATCTCCTGCATCATCATCATCTGATGTTCATAGCCGGCGGGCGCTTGTGCTGGCACTCCAGCGACAGACGGGTGATGCGCCGCGTGCTCGTCTGCATCCGGCGCAGACGATGTCGAAGCGCAAGCTGCCAAGGCGAAAACTGCAACTGCAGTGGTAAGTGCGAGCTTCATGCTGACCTCCAGTTTGAGTCTCTTCAGCATGGCCTTGCGTCGACCACGCAGTGTTGATTGACATCAACAACGCCAGCGCACCGCTCCTCGACGGTGATCGCCGCTTGCATTGCCCAGTGCCACGTCGGCAAAAAACGCTCGGGACTCGGCACCCGCTTGCCCGCTGAGAATCGCACCGACTGTGGCCACGCGCTGCGAACGCGTCCGAAGAGATCAAGCGATTTTTGCACCAGCGGCAATGAATCCGAGCCCAAAAAAATCTAGAGCTTCATCGGGATATCGACCACCAAGCGCGGCTAATCCGGAGCACTTGAAAACTCGCAAGGACTGCGGATCAGGACTGGCTCGCTGCGGCATACTCGCTGCGTCGCGGCCCATATTTGGGACGTCGATCCCCTAGTTTTCTTGAAACTGGTCGCTGGCAAAAGAGGGCAACGGTCGCAGATATCAACAGTTACTGCAGACCGCGTGGAACGGCTCAATCATCGGGCTGCCCCCATACACAAATGGAAATCTGAATGCACTACGTTGACATCGTCGCAATACTCGCAGTCCTCCAATATCTCGCCTTTGGCGCGCTCGTCGGAAAAGCCAGAGGAAAGTACGGCATCAAGGCCCCGGCAATCACCGGCTCCGAGAACTTTGAACGTATCTACCGCGTTCATATGAACACGCTCGAACTGCTGGTCGCGCTACTGCCGGGGTTGTATGTGGCGGCAAGGTACTGGCCCGCGCAGTATGTCGCCGCGCTGGGCCTGGTCTACCTCGTGGGTCGCGTCATCTACTGGCGGGCCTACGTGTCAGCACCGCTCAGTCGCGGTTTGGGCTTCGTGCTCAGCATCTCCCCCATTTTCATTCTTCTACTTGCCAGCTTGATTCCTGCCGTGCTGCGTACGGGTGCCACCTGAACCTTTGAATGCATGCGTCGCCATGCGCTCAGTAGATTGGCGGCCTTGCTGCGCAACAAACTCCGCCCTAGCCGCAGCATTGTTTACTTTGTCTGTAGCGAGGCACCACGCCAAAAAATCGCTTGCGATGATGAAGGACTTCCTTGCGTCAATGCCAAGTCCGCGAATTTCAGCTAGAAATTTTTCTGCCATGGTTTCCCATTCTGAAAAGCTAGCTTCAAAACGCTCGGCATCAGTCGCCGAGGATTTAACCTTGGCCCATTCTTCAGCGACATACCAACCGACTCCGACCTGAGGAGGCGTTGATCCACCCCTAGAATGAAATGGCGATTGGCGTTTTCCTATGGACTTCACATGAGCCTCCTATGCTTGTGTTTCCTTGCTGGACATGAGGATTTAAAGGTAATAGAAAAATCAAATGCAGCGGCTGGCATATTACGGTGCATCGGCGTCATTGAGCTCTATATTCGAGTCTCCCCGCTAAGCTCGCAACCGGTCTTTGGTGAGAAACAAAAGCCGGCCCGGCAAACTCCTCAAGTGTTTCTCGCGACCCCACGGGAAGCATGATGCGAACTGGCAGGTCTGGGGCACCCTTCAGGAGCATCCATGTTCTACGACCACCAAACCTTCATCAACCGCTATGAGGCGGCGTTTTCCAAGGTCACGGCCGCGCAGTTTCAGGGCATTGACCAATTGCTGAGTTTTGTGCAGCTCGACCCCAACATCAACGACGACCGCTGGGTGGCCTATATGCTGGCCACCGTCAAACTGGAATGCGCCAACACCTTCCAGCCGATCACCGAGTTTGGTGCGCCGTCCTACTTCAACAAATACGAGCCCGACACCGCCAAGGGCCAAGAGCTGGGCAACACCCAGCCCGGTGATGGCGTGCGCTACAAAGGCCGGGGCTATGTGCAGATCACCGGCCGCGCCAACTACGCCCGCCTGGGCACCGCGCTCGGCCTGGGCAACAGCTTTGTTGACGAACCGGTGCGCGTGCTGGAGCCGATCAACGCCTACCGCATCATGTCCCTGGGCATGCGCGACGGGCTGTTCACCCGCCGCAAGCTCGGCGGCTGCATCAACGACAGCAGTTGCGACTACGTCGCCGCCCGCAAGATCATCAACGGCCAGAACAAAGCCGACGAAATCGCCAGCTATGCCCAGCAGTTTGAAACCGCGTTGACGGCCGCGCGCCTCGATTAAGCCCGCCGCTCGCGTCTCGCCTCAGCAATTAATGAGGTCAAATTAATGGGGTCAGAGTCATTTTTCTTGCCTATCCGCTTGAAAAATAACCCGGGTTCCATTCTTTTTCAGCGTCCTCCGCTGCACTGAGACCCCCGGCTTTTCAGCGGTAGTCGTCCTCAAGCTGATGCCTGATGGCCGCAACCACGACCCGATCGCCAACAATCTCGAACAGGGCGAGGTACCCGGACCGGCCGAACGTGATCACAAGCTCTCGCAGGAACGGATCGCGCCCATCGCCTGCCTTTCGACACCGCAGAGCCGATTCCGACAATGCGTCCATCGAACTGCGGAGGACCTGAACAGCCCAGAGTGCTCGATCGAAGTCCTCAACGGTCTGAGCCCGCTCAATCATCACATCGGTGAGTCGGTCCAGATCCTGCTGGGCTTCGTCTGTCGTGACAACGACGAACCTCACTGCCCCAGCACCTGCGCGCGCCGCACCCTCACCTTCGCCTCAAGCTTGTCGAATACGTCGCCCACAGCATGAGAGGCGCCGGTGCGCTTGTGCTCCGCAAGCGACTTGCGGGCGCCGGCCTCGAAGGCCGCCTGAATACGGCGATGTTCAACTGCGCGACGAACCGTCGCTTCAATGAAGCCCGTCAGGCTCTCGCCCTCATGCAGCACGCTCTCGGCTTCGGCTCGAAATTCCGCATCGACACGAACCGGCGGCAAAGTCGAATTTTTCATGGCCCGAACTCCTGCATAGCAGTTGCAATGCGCGAATCATACCGAAGCTCGTGGAACCTATGAAATTAATGGGGTCAGAGTCATTTTTCAACCAGGAATGCAGAAGCCATGACCCACCCCCGTTTTCACAGGACTGCCATCTGAGGTCAATTTCGAGGCGAAAAACCTGGCAATTCAAGACGGTATCTACCCCGATCTTCCCGTGATTCCGATCTTTCAGACACGCTGCTGCAAAACGACAAACGCTCCTGACGCGTGGCTTGCAAGGCTTTCGCTGCCTCAGAGCGGCCCAGCCAGTTGTAGACGACTGGTCTAATATAAGCTAAACTTCGCCGATGGCAACCGCAAACTCTCACAAGAAACAACACGTTGGGCCGCTCCCAAGCTGTTTCTCCTCCTCCTCGGGGGGGCAGGCGCGAAGCGACAGGTCTGGGGGCACTCACGAAACTCCCGATACCCGCGACAACATCCTGGCGTCGGGTCAACGCCTGATGGCCGCCAGGGGGTTCTCAGCGGTCGGACTGAACGAGATCCTGACGACTGCGGGGGTTCCGAAAGGGTCGTTCTATCACTACTTCGGCTCCAAGGAAGTCTTCGGCGAAGCGTTGCTGGAGGGTTACTTTGAAGACTATCTGGCCGCCATCGACGAGACGCTGCG
>CANFYD010000296.1 GCA_947450745.1 Burkholderiales bacterium | reverse complement strand
CACAAGAAGCGTGCGAGCGCGAAATCTGGGACCGCTGCATCAACTCCAGCGACCGCACCCGCACCGAGATCGACCTGAGCCAGCGCTTCCCGATGCCTTATCGCAAGGAGCTGATGGCCAAGACACGCGAGATCGGCGTCGACCCGGCCTATGTCTACGGCCTGATCCGGCAGGAATCACGCTTTGTGATGGACGCCCGCTCCCACGTCGGCGCCTCCGGGCTGATGCAAGTGATGCCGGCCACCGCGCGCTGGACGGCCAAGAAGATCGGCCTCGACTTCCGCCCCGAATACATGACCGACCGCGAGTTCAACATCAAGATCGGCACCAGCTACCTGAAGCTGGTGCTGGACGACTTTGGCGGCTCGATGGCGATGGCGGCGGCAGCCTACAACGCGGGCCCGGGTCGCCCCCGGCGCTGGCGCGAAGGGCCGGCGCTGGAAGCGGCCATCTGGGCCGAGAACATCCCGTTCAATGAAACCCGCGACTACGTCAAAAAGGTGCTGACCAACACCACCATCTACGCGCAGCTGCTGGGCACGGACAACATCCACAATGCCGGCAGCAGCAGCCTGCGCAACCGGCTGGGCCAGCAAATCGGCCCGCGCGACGCTTTGTCACTCAACACACCGGTCGACCAATGACACTCAATCCTTCCCTCTTGATCCTGGGCGGCAGCGGCTTTATCGGCCGCTCGCTGTGCGAACAGTTGGTGCAGCGCTTTGGCGGCAGCGCCCGCATCACCGTGCCAACCCGGCGGCTGCACAACGCGCAAGGCGTTCAGGGCCTGCCCGGGCTGACCGTCTTGCAAGCCGACGTACATCAGCCGCAGCAATTGCAAGCGTTGCTGCCCGGCCATGATGTCGTGATCAACCTGATCGCCATCCTGCAGGGCGACGAGGCGCAGTTCGAGCGCGCCCATGTGCAGTTGCCGCGCCAGTTGGCTGCCGCGTGCCAGGCCAGCGGCGTCAAGCGGCTGATCCATGTCAGCGCGCTCGGTGCGGCGGCGGATGCGCCGTCCCGCTATTTGCGCTCGAAGGCGGCCGGCGAGGCGGTGCTGAAGCAAGCCGACCTGGCCTTGACGCTGCTGCGGCCCTCGGTCGTGTTTGGCGAGCGAGACCGGTTTTTGAATTTGTTTGCCAAGCTGCAAGCGGTCTTTCCGGTCATGCCGCTGGCGGGTGCCAAGGCGCGCTTCCAGCCGGTCTGGGTGGAAGACGTGGCCAGCGCCATCGTCGCCTGCGTGGTGGATGCCAACACCACCGCCGGTCAAACCTATGAATTGGCCGGGCCGCAGGTGTTGACCCTGGCCGAGCTGGTGCGCCTGGCCGGCAGCATCGCCGGTCATGCGCGGCCGATTCTGCCGCTGCCCGGCCCGCTGGCTTGGGCGCAAGCGGTCATGATGGAGCTGGCCCCCGGCGAGCCGCTGATGTCGCGCGACAACCTGGCCTCGATGCAAGTACCCAATGTGGCCGACGGTGTGCTGCCGGGCCTGGAATCACTGGGCATCACGCCGCAATCGATCGCCGCCGTCGTGCCGGGCTACTTGGCCGCCGGTCAGGGTTGCAGCCGGCTCGACGCCATGCGGGCCAAGGCCGGCCGCTGAGACGGTAAAAAATGCTCAAGCTCTACATCGGCAACAAAAACTACTCGTCCTGGTCGATGCGGCCCTGGGTGCTGCTGAAGGCTTTCGGCATTCCGTTTGAAGAGGTCAAGCTGCGCTTTGACTTCAGCCCCGGCTCGTCGTTCTACCAATCCTTGGCGACGCTCTGCCCAACAGCCAAGGTGCCGGTGCTGGTTGAAGCTGATGGCTTTGCCGTCTGGGACACCTTGGCGATTGCTGAATACATCGCTGAAAGTCATCCGCAACTGGCCATCTGGCCACGCGACCTCAGGCAGCGCGCCCGGGCCCGCAGCTTGTGTGCCGAAATGCACGCCGGATTTGGCGGCTTGCGCAGCCTCTGCCCGATGAATATCGAAGCGGATCTGCACGCCGTTGGTCAACAGTTGCTGGCCACCGAGCCCGCATTGGTCAGCGATTTGAAGCGTTTGAATGAACTCTGGGCCGACGCGCTGGCGGCCAATGGCGGGCCCGCTCATCCATTTCTGTTTGGCGAATTCAGCGCGGTGGATGCTTACTTCGCACCCGTGGTGATGCGCACCAGCCGCTACGGCCTGCCACTTGTGCCTGCGGCGGCCGCTTACGCGCAAGCGGTCGAGCAACACCCGGCCGTGGCCGCCTGGGTCAGCGACGCGCTGGCAGAACATGACTTTCTGGACTTCGAGGAGCCGTACCGGCAGCCAGGCTGAGGTTTGACGAGGGCAAAAAAAAGAGCGCCTGTCAGGGCGCTCTTTTTGTTTGTTCTACTGCCAGGCCCGCAGACCTGTCAGCAGTCACCTGAGATTCAGGCAGCCTTGCGGCGGCGAGCCATGAAGCCCACGGCAGCCAGACCGGCCAACATCAGGGCATAAGTTTCTGGCTCAGGAACGGCTGTCACAGACAAGGTGCCCGAATAAGCAGCGCCAGCGTTGGCAATACCGTTCAGATTCAGGGTGAAAGGTGCCGAACCGGTACTTTCCAGGTAGCCAAACACCACTTTCGACACGCCAGGAACTCCGTAGAAGTCAAGGTTTTGGCCGTTGAAATCAGACAAAGCCCATGAAACGTTCTGGCTCTGCGTGGTCAAAGTGAATTCGTAGCTGCCTGCAGCCAGGCCCGTGAAAGACAAGATGTCGGTGCCGCCAGACAGCAAAGGAGCCGTGCCGGTGAAATTAGAGACACCACTAGTGAAAGTCAGCGCCTGGTCGGCAGCAAACGAAGCAACCGAAGAGAACGCCAAGACAGCAGCAGCAACAAAATTAAGTTTTTTCATCATTCACTTTAATTAAGGTGACCCGAGGGCCGAAGCGGGGAAATGTCAATCGGCCCCTTGGAATCCAATGTATACGCAGGAGTAAAAAGCGAACACCCCGCGTCCCGGGGGGCGAAGCTTAAATTTTTGTAAGACAGCAACAGTAGGGCGCAGAACAAAAAAAAGAGCGCCGATCAGGGCGCTCTTTTTGTTTGTTCTGCTGCCAGGCCCGCAGGCCCGTCAGCAGTCACCTGAAATTCAGGCAGCCTTGCGGCGGCGAGCGACGAAGCCCACGGCAGCCAGACCAGCCAACATCAGGGCATAGGTTTCTGGCTCAGGAACGGCCGTCACGGTGTAGTCAGCGCCGATGAAACCTGAACCATTGATTTGAGCCGAGCCGATCAAATTGCCGGATGCCTTGACCAAGTAGGCACCAGCCGCGACGTTCTTGAACGAAAAACCAGCGGCCGAAGCGTCCAGATCGCTACCCAGCGAACCAACTGCAGCGTTGGAGAATGAGACAGCTTGCAACGTGAACGAAAGAGGCGTGCCCATAAAGTCAACCGACACCTTGTCCAGCGCGAACAAGCTACCCACCAAATCAGAAGTCGACAGAATGGTGATCGTGCCAATCGTCAGATCGCTGAATGATGCGCCAGTCGTCGTAACAGGCGTCAGCAAAGCAGCTTGTGCACCAATCGCGCTCAGAGCCAAAACAGCAGCAGCAACAAAATTAAGTTTTTTCATGATTCACTTTAATTAGGGTGGCCCGGAGGCCGAAGCGGGGTTGCGTCAATCGGCCCCTTGGGAACCAATGTATCCGGGGTCGCAAAAAGCAGGTACCCCGCGTCCCGGGGGGGCGAAGCTTAAATTTGTGCGATGCAGCACAAATAAACCACAAGCCGGCGGCCCAGCCCTGTTGAACGGATGAATTTGGCTGTTTTAACCCACGGAGAGGCCTCAGTAGAGCCACTTTGAGGCTGCGGTCTAGCGGTTAACCTTAAGACTTTCTGGGCGAGGACGATGAAACAGTACTTGGTGGGGGGCGCGGTGCGCGATGGGCTGCTGGGTTTGCCGGTCAAGGACAAAGACTGGGTCGTGGTCGGCGCGGACCCGGCCGCGATGCGGCGGGCGGGCTTCATGCCGGTGGGCCGCGACTTTCCGGTCTTCTTGCATCCGCAAAGCCACGAGGAATACGCGCTGGCCCGCACCGAGCGCAAGACGGCACCGGGCTATCACGGCTTCTCCTTTCACGCCGCGCCTGAGGTCACGCTGGAGCAAGACTTGGCGCGGCGTGATTTGACGATCAACGCGATGGCGCAAGACGCTGACGGGCAAATTATTGACCCCTACGGCGGGCAGCGCGACCTGCGTGACAAGGTGCTGCGCCATGTCTCCCCGGCCTTTGGTGAAGACCCGGTGCGCATCTTGCGGCTGGCACGCTTTGACGCACGTTTCACCGAGTTCAGCGTCGCTCCTGAAACCTTGGCCCTGATGCGGCACATGGTGGCGGACGGCGAGGTCGACGCTCTGGTGGCCGAGCGGGTCTGGCAGGAGCTGAGCCGGGGTCTGATGGAAGCCCGGCCGTCGCGGCTGCTTGAGGTGTTGCGCGATTGCGGTGCGCTGGCTCGGCTGAGCCCGGAGGTCGAGCGCTTGTTCGGCGTGCCGCAGCCGGCCGCCCATCACCCGGAGATCGACACCGGCCTGCACCTGCTGATGGTGCTGGACCAATGCGCCGCCCAAGCGGCACCACTGCCGGTGCGTTACGCCTGCCTTTGCCACGACTTGGGCAAGGGGCTGACGCCCACCGACCAGCTGCCGCGGCATTTCGGCCATGAAGCCCGAGGCCTGCCGCTGGTGCGCGCCTTGAGTGAGCGTTGGCGGGTGCCAAGCGACTGCCGAGAGCTGGCCGAGATGGTGGCGCGCGAGCACACCCATGTGCACCAGAGCGAAGCCTTCAGCGCCGAAGCCCGGCTGCGCCTGCTGGAGCGCTGCGACGCATGGCGGCGGCCGGAACGCTTCGAGCACCTGCTCTGGGCCTGCGAATGCGATGCGCGCGGGCGCTTGGGGCTGACATTGCGCCCCTACCCACAACGCGCACGTTTGCTGCTCGACCTGCGAGCGGTGCTGGCGGTGGACTTGGCGGCAGCCAGCGCAGCGGCCATTGCCGACGGCAAGACCGGCCCCGCCATCGGGCGCGCGGTCAACCAGGCACGTTTGGCTGCGCTGGTGGCCGTTTGCGCAGCGCAAGGGCTGCCGACACAGGCCACGTAGGGCGGGTCTGGACCCGCGTGCAATTCGGGCTGATGGCGTCCAGCGCCGCAGCAACAGCGGTTCGGCCGAGCACAACACCGGTGTCACAGTCGGCCACACGCGGGTCGAGACCCGTCCTACGCCGGCCTATCAGAGAGTGTGTGACCGATCACCGGCCTTGAACCCCAGCGCGTCAAACGGCGCGCCTGCGGCGAAGCCGATGACCTTGAAGAGCTCGCCCATTTCATGCTCGGCGATCAGTTTGTGGGCCATGGAGCGGGCGGCCAGGCTGGCACCGTCCAGTTGTTCGAGCAGGCCGCAATTGATCAAAAAATGGGCTTGGCTGGTGTAGCCCAACACGCTCAGCCCGGCGTCTTGGCCGGCCAGGGCGAT
>CANFYD010000295.1 GCA_947450745.1 Burkholderiales bacterium | reverse complement strand
TGGCGAGCGGATGCGCGCCGTCCTTGCCCACCGTCTTGGCTGCCGGTGCAATACCGGCGCAGTTCACCAAGCCCATCAGCTTGCCCATGCTGACGGCTTGCGCCATCACCGCTTGGCCATCGGCTTCCTGGCTGACGTCGGCCCGCACAAAGGCACCGCCCAACTCCTTGGCCAAGGCCTCGCCGCGTTCGACCGACAAGTCGGCGATCACGACTTGCGCGCCATGCGCAGTCAACATGCGTGCCGTGCCTTCGCCTAGGCCCGAAGCGCCGCCGGTGACGATGAAGATCTTGCCTGCAATTTCCATGACGAATCCTTTGATTGGGGTGAAGTTGAAGTTGACGTTGACGTAAACGTTAAGTGGAGAGGCAAAACAAAGCCGCTGGAAGCGGCGATGTTTCGAAGCTAGTCAGTGGTCTTCAGACTCAAGCCAAGGCGGCCAGCGCACGCGCTGTGATCTCTTCTACCGAACCCAATCCAGCGATGCAGCGATAACGTGGAGCGTCGGCGTCGCCAGTGGCGGCCCAATTGGAGTAGTAGTCCACCAACGGGCGGGTCTGCGCTTGATAAACCTCCAGGCGCTTGGCGACCGTGGCTTCCTTGTCATCTTCGCGCTGCACCAGCGGTTCGCCGGTCACGTCGTCTACACCGTCAACCTTGGGCGGGTTGAACTGAACGTGATAAGTGCGACCCGAGGCCAAATGGACGCGGCGGCCGCTCATGCGTTCGATGATGGCGCTGTTCGGTACGTCGATTTCCAGCACGAGGTCGAGCTTCACGCCTGCCACCTTCATCGCGTCGGCCTGCGGAATGGTGCGCGGGAAGCCGTCGAACAGGAAGCCGTTGGCACAGTCCGCTTGGGCAATGCGTTCCTTGACCAAGCCGATGATGATGTCGTCGCCGACCAAGCCGCCGGCATCCATCACTTTTTTGGCTGCCAGCCCCATCTCGCTACCCGCCTTGACGGCAGCGCGGAGCATGTCGCCGGTGGAGATTTGCGGGATGTTGAATTTTTGACAAATGAATGTGGCTTGGGTGCCTTTGCCCGCGCCGGGGGCGCCGAGAAGAATCAGTCGCATGGGTCTCCTTATGCTTTGCGGAAGGGGCGGGGCACACCATCTGCGCCCTCTCCAATTACCCGACAGGATAGCATGGGTAGCCCTTCACGAGACTGACAGCGGGCCCCGTTTCCTCCTATGAAAACCCGTCTTGAGAAGAGCGTTCTGAAGCGTTAGGCGGCAGCTTGCAAGCTCAGGCACCGCCCCGGATCAGCGCACGCACGCGTTGCAAATCCTCTTCGGTGTCGACGCCGGGGCCGGGTCGCTCGGCGCTGAGGTGGACCGCGATGCGTTCGCCATGCCAGAGCGCGCGCAATTGCTCCAACGATTCGATCTGCTCCAGCGGGCTGAGCGCCAGCGTCGGGAAGCGGCGCAAAAAGCCGGCGTGGTAGGCGTAAAGGCCGACATGGCGCAAGGCCGAGCCAGGCTGCACAGCGCCTTGGCCGTCGCGCCAGAACGGAATCGGTGCGCGCGAAAAGTACAGGGCCAGCCCGTGCGCGTCGGTCACCACCTTGACCACATTCGGGTTGGCGAATTCGGCCGCATCTTCCAGCGCGTGGGCCACGGTGCTCATCACGCATTGCGGCCGCGACTGCAGCAGCGCCGCGCAAGCGTCGATCATGGCCGGAGCGATCAGTGGCTCATCGCCCTGCACATTGACGACCAGATCCAGCCCGGCTAGCCCCAGCAGTTCGCAGGCCTCGGCCAAGCGGTCGCTGCCGGAGACGTGATCGGCGCGGGTCAACAGCACTTGCACGCCATGCGCCTGACAGGCGTCGAGAACAGCGCTGGAGTCGGTGGCCACAACGACCTGCTTTGCCTTGGAAAGTGCCGCGCGGCGCGCCACCCGCACAATCATCGGCAGGCCTTCGAGGTCGGCCAAGGGCTTGTTCGGCAAGCGGGTCGAGGCCAGTCGGGCCGGCACGATGACGGTGAAGCTCATGGGGCTGGCGGTGGCGCTGCTGGTGTTGGTGTTGCTTGCGAGTTGAGCGAGACCAGCGGGTCGGGTTGAGCGTCCGGGTCAAAGACTCGCGCCTCGCTCTCCAGCATCACCGGGATGCCGTCTCGCACCGGGAAGGCCAAGCGGTCGGCATGGCAGGTCAGCTCGCGGCCGGCCTCGGTTTGCAAATGTTGCAGCGGCCCCTTGCACAAGGGGCAGACCAAAATTTCCAGTAAACGGGTATCCATCATTCAGGAGAGCAGGTCGGCCAAGCCGGCCTGCTGTTGAAGGCGGCCGCGCAGCGCCTGCTGAAAAGCTTGTTCGGGCTCGAAGTCTAGCGCCACCACCCAGATGCGGGTGTGGCCGCCTCGCATGGGGTCGATTTTGACCGCGTCTTTCTCGGTCAGCAGCACATCGGCCGTGCCGGTGGGCCAGGGCAGTTGCGCAAAATCATGGTGATCGGCGAGCGGCATTTCGGTGATGCTCAGGCCTTGCTGAGTCAGCATCGAAAAAAAGCGCTGGGGTTGCGCCATGCCGGCGGTGGCCAACAGCGGCCGGCCGGCCAAGGCCCGCAGGCAAGCCATCGTCGCAGGCACGCCCAGCCACCAATCGGCCAGGCTGACCGCACCGCTCAAGCTGCGCCGGGCCAGATAGCCCGGCAGGGCGGTGCTGGGTCGGTCCGCGTTGTAAAGCACCAGGTGATCCGGGCCGACCTGGCTTGCAGGCGCTTGCCGCAGCGGCCCCGCCGGCAGCAGCCGTCCATTGCCGATGCCGCGCGCATCGAACACCAGCACGCTCAGCGCGCGCGGCAGGCGCAAATGTTGCAGCCCGTCGTCGCTGATCAGCAGTTGCAGCTTGGGGTTCGCAGCCAGCAGCAGCCGTGCCGCCGCCACACGGTCGCGCCCGACGGCCACCGGCACACCGGCGCGCAAATAGATCAGCAGCGGTTCATCACCGACTTCGCTGGCCGGGGTCTGTGCGCTGACCAACTGCGGTTCTGTGCCGCTGCGCCCATAGCCGCGTGAAATCACCCCGGCTCGCAAGCCCAGGGCATGCAGTTGGCTCAGCAGGGCCAGCGTGGTGGGTGTCTTGCCGGCACCACCCACGATCCAGTTGCCGACCACGATGACGGGCACCGGCAGCGCCGCCACCCGCAGCACGCCGCAGCGGTAGAGCAGGCCACGCCCGCTCAGTAGCAAGCGGTAAAGGCCGGCCAGCGGACGCAGCGCTTGGGCCAAGGGCCCGCCCTCGTACCACTCACGCTGCAGCCTGAGCGCTAGCTTTTCCTTCCAGCCTGACGTCATCGGCCGGCCGGACGGCGCTGCGGTGCGGGTGGCAGGGCCAGGATCAGCGACATCAGCGACCACTGCCGGCGCTGGTCTGGGCGGCAAAAGTCAGGTGCTGCAAGCCGGCGCGGCGGGCCGCATCCATCACATTGATCACCGATTGATGAGCGGAAGACGCATCGGCGGAGACGATCACCACCGCGTCCTTGCGGCCGGCGGCGGCTTGACTCAGCGCGACGCTGAGCAAATCGACCGCGCGGCCTTCGACCGCTTCCGAGTTGACGGTGTAGCGGCCGTCAGCAGCGACGGCCACGATGATCTCCAGCGGCCGCTCCTTCAGTTGTTCGGCATCGGCCACCGGCAACACCACCTGCAGTTCGGTGAATTTGGAGTAAGTGGTGGACAACATCAAAAAGATCAGGATCACCAACAAGACGTCGATGAAGGGAATCAGGTTGATCTCCGGGTCTTCCGAGCGGCGGGTTCTGAATTTCATCGCTTAATCGTTCAATCGTTCAATCGCTTAGTCGGTGTAGCGCTGCAGTTGGCTCAACAGTCGGTCCGCCGCTTGTTCCAGCTCCAGCACATATTCCTCGACCCGGCCGCGGAAGTAGCGGTAGAACATCAGCGACGGGATCGCCACCATCAGTCCGAAGGCGGTGTTGTAGAGCGCGATCGAAATGCCGTGCGCCATTTGCGTCGGGTTGCCGCTGCCGCCGCTTTGGCTGCCGAAGATTTCAATCATGCCGACCACCGTGCCCAGCAGGCCCAGCAAGGGGGCCGCCGTGGCGATAGTGCCCAGCGCGTTCAAGTAGCGCTCCAACTGATGGATGGCACGGCGCCCGGCCAGCTCGAAGGTTTGGCGCAGCTTGGGTTCGGGCATGCGGGGCTCGGCCGCCACCGCACGCAGACCCGTGGCCAAGAGCTGGCCCAGCAGCGAGTTTTCGGCCAGCCGGCTGATCATCTCCGGCGTGGGCAGGCTTTGCTTGACGACGTCCAGCACTTCATCGAGCAGCTGCGGCGGGGCGATGCGGCTGCCGCGCAAGCTGGACAGGCGTTCGATGATCAGGGCGACTGCCACGACGGAGCAGATCAGCAAGGGCCAAATAGGCCAACCGGCGGCTTGAATGATCGAAAACACGGGCGTCCCTTGGCAAGTCTGGCTGAACGGTTGATGCAGGGGGTGAAGCCCGCACAACCACTGAATGCATCAGATTATGTCTCGAAGCCACCCGCGTTCCGCTGCCGCAGGGCGGGCCGCGAGCCGCTTGGAAGCGCTTTTGAGCACGCCAAAACAATTCACTCCAGCTGTGGATAACTTTGTGTGCAAGTTACATCAACACGCTAGCGACCCCAGCAAAATCAAGGCTTTAGACAGTTTGCTCAATTATTGAGCAGTAAAAATAGCTTGAAAAACAGGGCGTTTTAGGCATGTGACGATGCCGTGACGGAAAATAGTGATGGGGCTCGGTACCTGCGAACGTGTGGATTTCTTGGCTTCGGGTGGGCTGCCCGTTGCCGACCGAGGTCAAGATGTCAGCACCAAACGAGGGCTTGGCCAAGCTGCCTACAATCCATCGGTACGTCTTTTTTGCCCCTAAGGAGTTGATATGGAACATACATTGCCCGCCCTGCCTTATGCCAAGGACGCCCTGGCGCCGCATTACAGTGCCGAAACACTGGATTACCACTATGGCAAGCACCACAACGCCTATGTGGTGAACTTGAACAATTTGCAAAAAGGCACCGAGTTTGAAACGATGGCACTGGAGGACATCATCAAGAAGTCCAGCGGCCCGGTTTATAACAATGCGGCACAGATCTGGAACCACAGCTTTTTCTGGAACTGCCTGAAGCCCAACGGCGGCGGCGCACCGACCGGCGCGCTGGCTGCGGCCATCGATGCCAAGTGGGGCAGCCTGGAAGCCTTCAAGGAAGCCTTCACCAAGAGTGCGGTCGGCAACTTCGGTTCCGGCTGGACTTGGTTGGTGAAAAAGGCCGACGGTTCGGTCGACATCGTCAACACCGGCGCTGCCGGTACGCCGCTGACCTCGGCCGACAAGGCCTTGCTGACCATCGACGTGTGGGAGCATGCCTACTACATCGACTACCGCAATATGCGCCCCAAGTACCTTGAGACATTCTTCGACAAGCTGGTGAACTGGGACTTTGCCCAAGCCAACTTCGCTTGAGTTTGAGTTTGTTCTTTGACAAT
>CANFYD010000294.1 GCA_947450745.1 Burkholderiales bacterium | reverse complement strand
GCCAGCGGCAGGTTCGCGTGCTCGCTCTCGTGGGCCTGGAAGGCCGTCAGGCCATCGCGTTGAAAGACCTGCTCGGCCTCGTCGGAAAACAGCACAGCGTCACCGTCGAAGGCGATCCGCACCTCGTCCGGGTGGGCGCTGGAGGCATGGGCCGATTTCGGGAACACCCGTGCTGCGGCCACGCCTGCCTCCAAGGCCGAGCGCACATCGGCCTCGTTGGTGGACAAGAACAACTGCGCTTTCAACGGCCGCAAATAGCGCCAGGGCGACTCGCCGCGCGTGAACACGCCGCGCTGCAAGCCCAGCCCGTAATGGGCGGCCGAGCGGAACACCCGCATGCCGGACACCGGGTCATTGCGCGACAGCACCACCACCTCGACGCGGGCCAGCTCCGGCGTGTTGAAACCCAGCAGCTTGTTGACCAGCGAAAAAGCCACGCCCGGCTTGGCCGGCAGGTCCAGCCGCGCTTGTTGCAGCCCCATGTAAGCCCGGTCGTCACCGGCTTCGAACAGCTGGTTTTCTTCCTCGAAGTCAAACAGCGCGCGGGAGGAAATGGCGACGACGAGTTGGCCTTCGAGGGTGGCGGGCATGGAGGAGTCTTTAGGAGATTGCTGGGGGTGTCGGGCGGGGCTGCGGCCGATGAAGTCGCGCACGGCCGCGAAGGAGCAGTCCGGTGGTGCGTTTTGCGCAGGTAAAGAAGGGAGCGAAGCGGAATGACACGGAGCAAAGCGCGCCGCCGGGCTGCTTGCGCGCGAACATGAATCTCATTTCACCCATGTGTTCAACTGGATGATGGGCAGCAACACGGCCAGCACGATCAGCAAGACGATGGCACCCATGGCCACGATCAGAATCGGCTCCAGCAAGGTGGCGGCTGCCATCGAGCGGCGTTGCACTTCCACGCTGAGCTGCCTGGCCGCGCGCTCCAGCATCTGCGGCAACTGCCCGGTCTGCTCGCCCAGGCGGGCGAACATGGCCAGAATGCCGGGGAAGCGTTTTTTGCCGGCCAGCGCTGCACCCAGCGGCGCGCCTTCCCGCACCTGCACCAGCGCGTCCAGCGCGTCGGCCCGCATCGCGCGGTTGGACAGAGTTTCGGCCGCCGCCTGCAAGGCTTTCAAGATCGGCACGCCGGCCCCGGCCAGCATCGCCAGCGTGCTGGCAAACCGCGCCGCGTTGTAGCCGCGCGCCAAGCGGCCGATCAGCGGCAGACGCAAAAAGCCGGCATCAAAACGCTGGCGGAATGCTTCGCTGCGCAGCGCCCAGGACAAACCGGCCGAGGCGCCAAACAGCAGTATCAACATCAGCCAGCCCCACTCCCGCACAAAGGCGCTGATCGCCAACATCGCGACCGTCAGCGCCGGCAGGGCGCGTTTGGAGCTGGTGAAGACGGTGGCGATCTGCGGCACCACGTAAGTGACCAGAAAGATCACGATGAAGACCGAAATCAGCGACACGATGGCCGGGTAAGCCATCGCGCCGACCAGCTTGCCGGCCAAATCCTGGCGTTCCTCCAGGTCATCGGCCAGCTTTTCCAGCACCTGGCCGAGCGCACCGCTTTGCTCGCCGGCCGCCACCACGCCGCAGAACACCTCATCGAACTCGCGCGGCGCACCGGCCAGCGCGCGCGCAAAGGTTGCGCCGGCGTTGACCTCGGCCTTCAGTTGCGACAGCAGCTCGCGCTGGCGGCCGTCGTCGCTCTCGTCGGCCAGGGCGGTCAGCGCCCGCTCGATCGGCAGGCCCGAGCCGACCAGGCCGGCCAGTTGCCGGGTCCAGACCGCCAGCGCCGTGGCACTGAAGACGCGGCGGGTGAAGCGGCTGCCGCTTTGCTGGCCGTGCTGTTGCACCGGCACCAGCGTCAGCGGCACTTGGCCCTGGGCACGCAGCAGCGCACGGGCGGCGCGCGGCGTGTCGGCCTCGATCAGGCCGCTGCTGCTGCGGCCGGCGGCGGTGATGGCTTCGTATTTGTAGGCGGGCATGCGGGAGGGTCAGCGCAGTTGGGTCGTCATGGGTGCGTCCTTCGGGCGTCAGTCATCCGTCATTCTCGGGTGACGCGCAGCACTTCCTCGGCCGAAGTGATGCCTTGCTCGATCAAGCGTGCGCCGTCCTCGCGCATCGAGCGCAAGCCCGCTGCTTGCGCCGCAGCCAGCAGCTCGCTTTCGGCCGCGCGCTGGTGGATCAGGCCGCGCACCTGGTCGTTGGCAATCATCAGCTCGTAGACGCCGGTGCGGCCCTTGTAGCCGGTCTGGCCGCAGGCATCGCAGCCGACCGGGTGGTAGCGGCCGTCCGCGTCCACGCGTTTGCAGACCACACACAGTTTGCGCACCAAGCGCTGCGCCAGCACGCCCAGCAAGCTGGAGCTGAGCAAGAACGGCTCGATGCCCATGTCGGTCAAGCGCGTCACTGCGCTGGGCGCGTCATTGGTGTGCAGCGTCGCCAGCACCAAGTGGCCGGTCAGCGAGGCCTGGATGGCGATCTGCGCCGTCTCGTGGTCGCGGATTTCGCCGATCATGATCACGTCCGGGTCCTGCCGCAGGATGGCCCGCAGCGCCTTCGCGAAGGTCAGGTCGATCTTGGCATTGACCTGGGTCTGGCCGATGCCGCCCAGCTCATATTCGATCGGGTCTTCCACCGTCAGCACATTGGTCGTGCCGGTGTCCACGGTTTGCAGCGAGGCGTACAAGCTGGTCGTCTTGCCGCTGCCGGTCGGCCCGGTCACCAAGACGATGCCGTGCGGTTGCTGGACTAGACGCTTGAAGCTCGTGAGCACATCGCCGCTCATGCCCAGGCCTTCCAGCGTGAACTTCGATTCGCTCTTGTCCAGCAAGCGCAGCACGGCGCGTTCGCCGTGGGCGGACGGCAGCGTCGAGACGCGCACGTCGATGGCCCGGCCGCCGATGCGCAAGGAGATGCGGCCGTCTTGCGGCAAGCGCTTTTCGGCAATGTCCAGCTCGGCCATGATCTTCAGCCGCGAAATCAGCGCTGCGTGCAGGCCGCGGTTCGGCTGCACCACCTCGCGCAGCGTGCCGTCAACGCGAAAGCGCACCGAGCTGGCGCGCTCATACGGTTCGATGTGGATGTCGCTGGCGCCGTCCTTGGCTGCTTGCGTCAGCAGCGCATTCAGCATGCGGATGATGGGCGCGTCGTTGGCGGCTTCGAGCAGGTCTTCCACCGCCGGCAGGTCTTGCATCATGCGGGACAGATCGACGGCGCTTTCCACCTCGCCGATGACGACCGCGGCGCTCGATTCACTGCCGGCATAGGCCGCGTTGATGCGCTCGGCCAGCGAGCTGCGCGGCTCTTGCTCGAAGCGGTCCACCGCATAAAGACGCTGCACCTCGGACAAGCAGGCGAGGCTGACTTCCGGCGGCGCCCACAGCACCAGGCTGGCCCCGTCGTCTTCCAGCAACACCATTTGGGCCTTGGCAAAGACGTAGGGCAGGGGGTGACGGATGGCCATGGGGCGACGCTCAGTTCAAGAAGTTCAAGGCTGCTGCGGTGCGACCACCGACTTGCGCGGCTGCGGCTGCGTCTGCTGCTGGGCCGGCAACTGCGGCATCGGTTGAACGCTTTGCCCGCCGGCCGGCGTGGCCGCACCGGCCGGCAACACCGGCGCGCCGGTATCGGGCAGCACAGGGTTGGGGGCCGGTTGGCTGACTTGCTGCAGCGCGCGAATCGACTCGTAGCGGTCCAGTGTCAACTGGTCGGACGAGGCCTGGTTGCGCATCACCACCGGGCGCAGGAAGACCATCAGATTGGTTTTCACCCGCTTGCGGTTCTCGCTTTTGAACAGGTTGCCGAGCAGCGGAATGCTGGAAAGCCCGGGCACGCCTTGGTCGCCGTCGGTGTACTCGTCCTTCAGCAAGCCGCCCAACACGATGATCTGGCCGTCGTCCACCACCACGGTGGTTTCTATCGAAGCCTTGTCGGTGGTCGGCCCACTGGTCGCGCTGGTCGAGGTGACAGAGGAGTTTTCTTGGAAGACGGTCATGCGCACGGTGCCGTTCTCGCCGATCTGGCTGCGGATGCGCAGCGTCAGGCCCACGTCCTTGCGGTCGATGGTCTGGAACGGGTTGGTGGTGCCGCTGGTGCTGGCGGTGCTGAAGGAGCCGGTCACGAAGGGCACGTTCTGGCCGATCACGATCTTGGCTTCCTCGTTGTCCAGGGCGACCAAGTTGGGCGTGGACAGCACATTGGCACCGCTTTGCGATTCCAGAAAGTTGGCCACCGCGCCCAGCGTGAAGAAGCTGCCTACCTTTTTGATCACGCCGATATTCAGGCCGGCGCCCACTTGGCTGATGACCCCGGCGACGCCCTCTGCCGTGCCGGGCGCGGTACCGGCGGTCAGCGCCAGAATATTGCCCGAGTTGTTGCTGAAGTTGGTGCCCACGCCGACGTTGCCGCCAAACAGGTTTTGCCACTGCACGCCGAACTGCGCCGACTTGCTGACGTCTACTTTGACGATCATCGTCTCCACATAGACCTGGGCGCGGCGCGAGTCGAGCTGGTCGATGACGCCGCGAATCTGCCGGTACAGCGGCTCGGCCGCGGTGATGATCAAGGAGTTGGTGGACGGGTCGGCCTGCACAAAGCCGCCTGTCGAGGGGCCGGCGCTGGCAGCCACCGGCGTGGTGGAAGCTGTTGACGCACCGCTGGTGTTGGTTTGCGCTGCACCGCTGAGGGGCGAGCTGCCCAGATTGCTGCTGCTGCTGGCGCTGCTTGAGCCACTGCTGCTGCCGCTGTTGCCCGTGCTTCCGGCCGCAAAAGCGGCTCGCAACACGGTGGCCAGCTTGGCCGCATCGGCATTTTTCAGATAGACCACGCGGATATTGCTGCCGTTGCCACCGTCGCTGCTGGGCTGGTCGAGCTTTTCGATCATCGCGCGGGTGACGGCCAGCCGGGCCGGGTTGGCCGCGCGCAGGATCAGCGCATTGCTGCGCGGGTCGACCAGCACGCTGACGGCTGCCGAGGTCTGGCCAGGCGCGGTGGCCGCACCGCCATCGGACAGCTTTTGCACCAGCGCCGCCAAGTCGGACGCGATGGCGTGTTTGAGTGGCACCACTTCGATGTCGGTGGCACCCGGCTGGTCCATCGTCGCGATGATGCGGCCCAGGCGCTGCAGGTTTTCGGCGTAATCGGTGATCACCAGGCTGTTGTTGCCCGGGTTGGCGTTGATGGTGTTGTTGGGGCTGATCAAGGGCCGCAACACGGCCACCAGGTTGTTGGCGTTCTCGTGGTTGAGCCGGTAGATCTGGGTGACGATCTGGTCGCCGCGCTGGCTGCTCGGGCCCACGGCCACCGAACTGGCTTGCAGCTTGGCATCGGCCTCGGGCACCACCTTCAGCAAACCGGTGTTTTCCACTACGGTAAAGCCCAGGCCGCGCAGCGCGGCCAGGTAGTTCAGGTAGGCCTCGCGCACGCTCAGCGGCTGCTCGCTGTACAGCGTGATCTGGCCCTTGACGCGCGGGTCGATGATGAACTGGCGGTCCAGCATCACGCCGATGGCGCGCGTCACCGCT
>CANFYD010000293.1 GCA_947450745.1 Burkholderiales bacterium | reverse complement strand
GCAGTATCAGTGTCGTGTTGAGCGCCATCTGCAAGACCTGACCCCGGCCTTCCGCGAATCAGACGACCGACTCTACCGGGCTGATTGATTGAGCCGCAGAACTAGGGGGTTCATATTTGAGACTTGGCCCCTTCTTCGGCCAACGACGTATGGCGGCAGTGCAGTAAAAAGATCTCAGCCTGCGCTGTCGAGTTTGTCGTGCCGGCTCAAGGCACGGCTGACGCTGCCACGTGCGGCCCGCGTCTCAAAACGCACCCCGGTGTCAAAGTTGGCCAGCGCCACGGTGGTCAGTTCATCGATCAGCTTGTTGACGCTGACCGGGTTGGCACGGGCCAGCGCCCTCAGGCGTTCATTTTTGTCATCGGGCAGATGTATGGTCAGGGTGGACATGGGTACTCCTGCAGAAATTGTTCGGGCGTCAACACCCGCAGCATGGGGAACTTGAGTTCGCCGCGCGACACGTCGCGCAGGTTGCGGGTGACGATGGCCTCGGCCTGTGCGGCCACGCCCAACTCGATCAAGTGGTTGTCGCATTCATCGGGCCGGTCGAAGGCCAACAGCCTCTGTTCCTTCGACAGGCCCAGGCCCATCGGGTCCTACCGCTTATCGCTTCATCGACCGGCCCTGCGCTTAAACCGCCAAGTGCCGCCCAAAGAACGCCAGTGTGCGATCCCAGGCCAACTGGGCGCTGGCTGCGTCGTAGACGTCCGGGCGGGTGTCGTTGAAGAAGGCGTGGTTAGCCGGGTAGCGGTTGATGTCGGCCGGGGTGGCGGCCGGTAGCGCCGCTTGCAGGGCGTTGACGCCAGCCGGTGTGCACCAGTCGTCCTTGTCAGCAAAGTGTCCTTGGAACGGGATGGTGAGCTTGGCCGGGTCGGCCAGCTCTGCCGGTGGGATGCCGTAAAAGCAGGACGCCGCAGACAGGCCGGGCAGGTTCACTGCGGCTGAAATGGTCAGCGCGCCGCCCATGCAAAAGCCGAGCACGCCGACCTTGTCGCAGCGCTCGCTCAGGTAGGCCAAGGCTCCGGCCAGGTCTTGATGGGTGGCGTCGACAAAGTTCAGCCCGGTCATCAAATGGCCGGCTTCATCGGCGTCCGCCGCGATGCGGCCACGGTACAGGTCGGGGGCCAGTACGCGGTAGCCGGCTGCCGCAAAGCGGTCTGCCAGCCCGCAGATGTGCGGGTTCAAGCCCCACCATTCCTGGATCAGGATCAGCCCCGGGCCGCGCTTGGATGCATCGGCCGGTTCGGCCAGATAAGCGCCGGTGAGGCCACCATCGGGGCGTTTGAATTCAATTTTCATGGGAAGTCCTTTGGAGGTGGAGCAACCTGGATTCAGCCGTCCCTGCTGGAGCGTCTGTCCACGTTGTTGCATAGTTCGTGACGTTTCTGCCTCGAACCATGACGGTAAATCAGTTCTTGTTCAAAATCTTGGCCACCGGATTAGGGCGCAAGCGGAAGGCGTCCGGCATGCCGGAACCGAGCAGCGGACGCAGGTAAAGCCGGAAGGCATCGGTCACGTCGGTACCGTTGTCGCTGATGAAGGCGTCGTCCATCACCCGCGTTTTGCCGGCCACCGCGCTGAGCGGCAGCAATTCATAGTCGACCGAGTAATAGCCGCTGCGTTTGATGGCGACCGAGCCGTCGCGCCCGGCGTTGAAGGCGAACTGCACCGCCTTTTCGCCCACCTCGCGGGCTTCGCGCTGGTCAACGTCCGACACGCAGCCGATGAAGCTGCGCTGCAAATAGCCAAAGGTGTCGCCGCGCACCCGGCTGATCTTCAGCCGGGTCTTGATCTCCTCGCAGAGCAGATCGGCCAGCGCGCCGTTGCCCGACAACTGCACATTGCCGTGCGCGTCGTGCTCCAAGTCTTTGGCCAGATCCTTGGCCAGCTGCGCCAATATCGGTTGCCCCGCCGCGTCGTGAATGCCCTCGGACACCGCGATCACGCAACGGCCATGGCGATCAAACACGGCCTTCACATCGGCCAGAAAACGCTCCAGCTCGAACACCCGTTCAGGCAAATAGATCAAATGCGGGCCGTCGTCCGGGAACTTCTTGCCCAGGGCCGAGGCCGCCGTCAGGAAGCCGGCATGGCGACCCATCACCACGCCCAGATAGACGCCGGGCAGGGCGGCGTTGTCCAGGTTGGCTCCGGCAAAGGCCTGTGCCACAAAGCGGGCGGCGGACGGGAAGCCGGGCGTGTGGTCGTTCTCGACCAGGTCGTTGTCTATCGTCTTGGGGATGTGGATGCAGCGCAGCGGATAGCCGGCCGCAGCCGCTTCCCCGCTGACGATGCGCACCGTGTCGGACGAATCATTGCCGCCGATGTAGAAAAAATGACTGATTTCGTGTGCCTGCAAGACCTGGAAAATCTTGTGGCAATAGGCGGCGTCGGGCTTGTCGCGCGTGGAGCCCAGCGCCGAGGACGGCGTGCTGGCCACCAGCTCGAGGTTGTGGCTGGTCTCTTGCGTCAGATCGACAAAGTCTTCAGCCACGATGCCGCGCACACCGTGGCGAGCCCCGTAGACCAAGCCGACCTGGTGCTGACGCCGCGCTTCCAGCACGACACCGACCAGCGACTGGTTGATGACGGCGGTGGGGCCACCGCCCTGAGCGACGAGGATCTTGCAACTGGCCATGGCGCTTCCTTGTTGGCTTGGAATGGGTCAATTGCAGCTGATTGTGACGCAGCGAGGGCAGCTGCATGCCATCCAGGCCGACGCGTTTGATTACCGACAAAGCGCTGGCAAACTGCCACTGCGGGCTGGTCCGCTGGGTGCCCTCAAATCGCAGGCGGACCGGAGCTTTTGATGTAAATCACGTTCGGTATGCTAAAACAGGTTAACTTTCTGACTGTGTCGTCAACTTTTGAAGGAGAACTTAGCCATGTCTGATGTCAACCAAACCCAGCGTGATCGTTTGATGAGCGATCTGAATGCCATCGTCGGCGAGGCCGAGGGGCTGTTGCGAGCCACGGCCGGCTCGGCAGGCGAGGGCGCCGCCGAGTTGCGCGCCAAGGTGCAGGACAGCCTCGACCGCGCCAAACGCAACTTGCTCGATTTGCAGGAAGCGGCGGTCGAAAAAGCCAAGGCGGCCGGTCGCGCCACCGATGCTTATGTGCATGAGAAGCCCTGGCAGTCGATTGGCTTGGCCGCAGGTATTGGGCTGTTGTTGGGGATGCTGATCACCCGCCGTTGAGCAAGGGGTTGGCTGTGCAAGAGATCTACCCGTCAGCTGCAGTGCTCAATTTTCTGAAGGATTTGCAATGACGACGGACGGGTCAGAGGGCAAGCAGGAGCAGGCCGCCGCGCCACGAACCGATGGCATAGGCGCTGCTTTGAGGCGCATCACAGCCGGTGGCATGGAGTTGCTGCAGGTGCGCGCGGAGCTGTTTTCGACCGAGTTGGAAGCCGAAAAACTGCGCCTGTTTGCCACCTTGGTGCAAGCCTTGCTTGCGCTCATCTTGTTGGCCGCTGGGCTGGGCATGTTCAGCCTGTGTGTGCTGCTGGTCGTGCCTGAGGCGTGGCGCTGGCTGTCCGCACTCGGGCTGGGCTTGGTTTACCTGGGCTTTGCTTGGTGGAGTTGGTGCCGGGCGCGGGCGCATCTGAGCCCGAGCGGTGGTGCTTTTGGCGGCAGCTTGGCCGAGTTGAAGCGTGACCGCAGCGTACTGGAGCCCTGATTGATGTTCGATCGAGAACTGAACGAATTGAAACAGCGCCAACTGGCGCTGCGGCTGCGCAACATCGAACTGCGCTCTGAACTGCGGGCGGATATGCAAAGGCTGCGGCAACCGGCCAGTTGGCTGGGTGCCGCAGGTGCAGCCATCGGGGCTGCCGGAGTGGGAGCCTTCCTCAACCGGCAGTCTCAGCCCAGCCGATTGGGCTCGGCGCTGAATCTGCTCAAGCTGGCTCTGCGCATCACGCGCCTAGCTCAGCAATTCCGGGGCCGTTGAGAGGGTAAGAGCTTTTTACTGCGCGGCTGCCATGCGTCGTTGGCCGAATGCTCGGAATCCTCACGTACCTGAAGTACGTTCCGGTTCCTGCGCTTCGTCCGTCTAGCCTGACAGCCGCTCGCTACAAAAGCTCTCGCCCTCTTCCCTACTCACTTTTTATTGCGCAGCTTGCTGCCGCTGACTTGAGTCGCCGTCCGCAGTGCTTGCCGAGGGGCGGGGCGGGGCGCGGGGCGTGAGCCGTTATCGCGCGGCGGCAGGCCGGTGTGCTGGGTCAAGATCTGCCCCGGTTGTGGCGTCTGCTTGGCCAGCGGCTTGACCACCGAGGTTTTCACGCCGGTCGGGGTCGAGTTCTTGCGGCGAGCGCTTTCGTAGCTGCCGTCGGTGACCGGTTGGTAGTTCGGGATCAGATGGTATTTGCCATTGCCGATCAGGTCGCTGCGGCCCATCGTCTTCAACGCTTCGCGCAACAGCGGCCAGTTGTTGGCGTCGTGGTAGCGCAAAAAGGCCTTGTGCAGACGGCGGCGGCGGTCGCCGCGGACGATGTCCACCGTTTCGCTGTCGCGTGTCACCTTCTTCAGCGGATTCTTGTTCGAGTGGTACATCGCCGTGGCGGTGGCCATCGGGCTCGGGTAGAAGGTCTGCACTTGGTCGGCACGGAAGCCATTGCTCTTCAGCCAGACCGCCAAATTCATCATGTCCTCGTCCGAAGTGCCCGGGTGAGCGGCGATGAAGTAGGGAATCAGGTATTGCTTCTTGCCGGCATCCGCACTGGCCTGGTCGAACATCTGCTTGAACTTGTCGTAAGCGCCGATGCCCGGCTTCATCATCTTGGACAGCGGCCCGCCCTCGGTGTGCTCCGGTGCAATCTTCAAGTAGCCGCCGACGTGATGGGTCACCAGCTCTTTCACATATTCGGGCGATTTGATGGCGAGGTCGTAACGCAGGCCGGAGCTGATCAGGATCTTTTTGACGCCCTTCAAGGCCCGCGCGCGGCGGTACATCTTGATCAGCGGGTCGTGGTCGGTGTTCAGGTTCGAGCAGATGCCGGGGTAGACGCAAGACGGTTTGCGGCAAGCCGCCTCGATTTCGGGCGACTTGCAGCCGATGCGGTACATATTGGCGGTCGGGCCGCCAAGGTCGGAGACGATGCCGGTGAAGCCCTTGACCTTGTCGCGCATTTCCTCGATTTCACGGATGACGGAGTCTTCCGAGCGGCTTTGGATGATGCGGCCTTCATGCTCGGTGATCGAGCAGAAGGTGCAGCCGCCGAAGCAGCCGCGCATGATGTTGACGCTGAAGCGGATCATTTCCCAGGCCGGGATCTTGGTCTCGCCGTCATGGCTGCCGGCCGCGTCGGCATAGCTGGGGTGGGGCGAGCGGGCATAGTTCAGGTCGAACACATGATCCATCTCGGCGGTGGTCAGCGGGATCGGCGGCGGGTTGATCCAGACATCGCGTTCGCCGTGCTTTTGCACCAGCGCGCGCGCATTGCCGGGGTTGGTTTCCAGGTGCAGCACGCGGTTCGCGTGGGCGTAGAGCACCGCGTCGCTCTTGATCGTCTCGTACGACGGCAGGCG
>CANFYD010000292.1 GCA_947450745.1 Burkholderiales bacterium | reverse complement strand
TTTAAGAAAGCCCTAAGACCCCGCCAGCAAGATGGGCGTCAACAAGGAGGACTTGCCATGAAGATCAAAAAACGAGGGTGGCCGCTGTTGTTGCTGTGCTGCATCAGCCTGCAAGCCGCTCAGGCAGCCAGCCCGGCCGAGCTGTTGGCGGCCTACAGCGCCAGTGCCGGCGCACCTGCCGATGCGGCGCGCGGCCAGCGGCTGTTCGTCACGCGCCAGGGCGGCGAATGGAGTTGTGCCTCCTGCCACCATGAATCGCCCATCGCGCCCGGCCGCCACGCCAGCACCGGCAAGGCCATCGATGCGCTGGCGCCCGGCTTCAACCCGAAGCGCTTTACCGACCCGGCGAAGGCGGAGAAATGGTTCCGTCGCAACTGCAAAGACGTGTTGTCCCGCGAATGCACGGCCGCCGAGAAGGCCGACGTGCTGAGCTGGTTGATGTCCTTGAAACCCTGAAATATTGAGGCCCGCCATGAAATTGTTGCTATCTCTCGGATTGCTGAGTCTTGCCGGCCTGAGCTTGGCGGACGGTGATCGCTCCCGCCCGGTGCTGCCGCTATTGCCGGTCTATAAGCAGGAATGTGCGGCCTGCCACCTGGCTTATCCGCCGGGCATGTTGCCGGCGGCGTCCTGGCAGCGCATCACGGCCAACCTGCCCACCCATTACGGCACTGACGCCTCGCTGGACCCGGCCACCGTCAGCGAGCTGAACCGCTGGTTGGTGGCCAATGCCGGCACCTACAAGCGGGTGCGCGAAGTGCCGCCCGAAGACCGCATCACCCGCTCGGCCTGGTTTGTGCGCAAGCACGACGAAGTACCCGCCGCCGCCTGGAAACGGGCCTCGGTGAAGAGCGCCGCCAACTGCGCCGCCTGCCATGGCGGTGCCGAAAAAGGAGATTTCAGTGAAGATCTTGTCCGCATCCCCCGCTGAGTTGAGCCCGGAGCCTCCGGTGACGTTGGCGACCGCCTCACCGAGCACCTCTCCTGGTTCGCGCCGCATCATCGACGCGCCGACGCGCGTGCTGCACTGGCTGCTGGCCTTCAGCTTTACCGGTGCCTACCTGTCGGCCGAGAGTGAGCGCTGGCAATTGCTGCACTTCACCTTGGGCTACACCGTGCTGGGGCTGGTGCTGTTCCGCTTGCTCTGGAGCTTGGTCGGCCCGCAGCGCAGCCGCTGGCGCGCCTGGAGCAGCAAGTTGATGGGCCTGCCTCGGCAGCTGAAGGCTTGGCCTGCGGGGCGCGGCAATTTGCTGGCCAGCTATGCCGGGCTGAACACGCTGGCGGTGGTGGCGGTGCTCGGCGCGTCGCTGTTCGCCGCAGCCAGCGGCTTGACGCTGGAACAGCAATGGCTGGGCGAATGGGTTGAGGATGTACACGGCGCGCTGGGCGACGTGGCGCTGGCGGTGGTGCTGGCGCATCTGGGTTTGATCCTGTTGGTCAGCCTGCTGCGCCGCCAAAACCATGCGCTGCCGATGCTCACTGGCAAGACGCCCGGCCGTGGGCCGGACTTGGTCAAGCGCCCGCTGACGCCGGTAGCCCTGCTGATCGTGGCTGCGGTGGCCGCCTTCTGGTATTGGCAATGGCAGACCGCCCCGGCCGATCTCGGCCCGCTGGACCGGCCGGCCGCCAGCGCTCGCCAACATGACGATGACTGAGCGCACGCACAATCAAGGCCATGCGAATCCTCCTTGCTGAAGACGATGGGCTGTTGGGTGACGGCTTGCAGGCCGGTCTGCGCCAGCAGGGTTTCCAGGTCGATTGGGTGCGCGACGGGCAGGCGGCGGAACGCGAGTTGCGAGCCATGCCGCAGGACCAATATGCGGCCGCCGTGCTCGACCTCGGCCTGCCGTTGAAGGACGGGCTGGCCGTGCTGGCCGACCTGCGGCGCAGCGGCATCAAGCTGCCGGTGCTGGTGCTGACCGCCCGCGACACGGTGGCGGATCGCATCCGTGGCCTCGACTTGGGGGCCGACGATTACGTCCTCAAGCCGGTCGATTTGTTCGAGTTGGGGGCCCGCTTGCGCGCGCTGGTGCGGCGTGCCAACGGGCAGACGCAAGAGCTGTTGTGCGCCCAGAACATCGCGCTGGACCCTGCCGCCCGCACGGTGACGCGGGACGGCTTGCCGGTCACCCTGTCCACCCGCGAGTTCGACTTGCTGCAGGTGCTGATGCTCAGCGCCGGTCGGGTGCTGTCGCGCGAGCAACTGGAGCAGCAGCTGTACAGCTGGGGGCAGGAGGTCGACAGCAACGCCGTCGAGGTGCATGTCCACCACCTGCGCCGCAAGCTGGGTGCGGAGCTGATACAGACGGTGCGCGGCGTCGGCTATTGCCTGCTGCGGGACGCCGCCCGATGAAGCTCAACACAGGTTTTCCGCAATCATTGCAAGGGCGACTGGTTGCGCTGGTGCTGGCGCTGGTGTTGTGCGTCTGGGTGGCGATTGCTGCGACGATCTGGTTTGACGGTCGGCATGAACTGGACGAATTGCTGGATGCCCATTTGGCGCAAGCGGCCAGTCTGCTGGTGGCGCAGCAAGCTCGCGCTCCCCACGAAGGTGATGATGACGACGAAGCCGTTGATACCCCGGCGCTGCACCGTTACGCCACGCGGGTGGCTTTTCAGGTTTTTCATGACGGGCAGTTGGTCTTGCGTTCGACCAACGCCCCGCGCACACCGATGGTGGCGTTGGACGAGGATTTCCGCAGCGGCTTCAAGACGGTAACTCTGGACGGCCTGAGCTGGCGTGTCTTTGCCGCCCATGGGGCCGAGCGGGATGTGCAGGTTTATGTGGGCGAACAGCAGCAGTCGCGGGCATCCATTTTGTGGGCCGTGTTGCGCGGCGCGCTGTGGCCGATGCTGCTGGCACTGCCCTTGCTGGCCTTGGCCGTGTGGTGGGCGGTGTGGCGGGAGACCGGGCCGCTGCGCGAGCTGGGTCACCGCTTGGCCGAGCGCTCGCCGCAAGACTTGCAGGCGCTGAGCCTGGCGCGCACGCCGGCCGAGGTCAAGCCGATGCTGGCGGCGCTGAACCAATTGTTCTTGCGCATGGCCGAGCGGCTGACGGCCGAGCGCCGCTTCACCGCCGACGCCGCCCACGAGTTGCGCACGCCGCTGGCCGCCATCCGCGCGCAGGCGCAGGTGGCGCTGGGCGCGCCGGATGCTGCGGCCCGCCGGCATGCGCTGGAAGCGACGCTGCAAGGCTGCGACCGTGCCACCCGTTTGGTCGAACAACTGCTGACGCTGGCGCGACTGGAAGCTACAAACGCGCTGCCGACCGCGCCGGTGGCGCTGCGCAGCCTGCTGCGCCGGGTGCTGGCCGAGCTGGCTCCGGCCGCTTTGCAGAAGCAGCAAGCGCTGGCGCTGGAAGACGCTGAGGAGAGTGCGAGCGCCGAGTCGGCTTGCGTGGTGGCCGGGGACGACACCCTGCTGGCCGTGCTGTTGCGCAACCTGGTGGACAACGCGCTGCGCTACAGCCCGGCCGGCGCGCGCATTCAGGTCACGCTGCAATGGCGGGGCGATCACGCTTGGCTGCAAGTGGCCGACAGCGGGCCGGGGCTGGCGGAGGCCGACTTGGCGCGGCTGGGCGAGCGCTTTTTCAGGGTGTTGGGGTCGACCCAAGCGGGCCAGAGCGGCAGCGGCCTGGGCTGGTCCATCGTCCGGCGCATTGCAAGCGTGCATCAGGCGCGCGTGCAGCTGGGCCGCAGTGCGGCGCTGGGCGGGCTGGAGGTCAGCGTCGAATTCCCGGCCCCGCCGCCGCCCGGCTTCCCAGTCAGTCCGGCTCGTTGACGATCAACGGGTCCACCTTGAACGCTTTGCCGCTGCTGTCTTCGACCAAATGCAGGGTGAAGGCGAACTTGCCGGCCGTCGTGCAGCGGTCACGCACGCTGAGCTGCGTGGCGCTGATGACCCAGAGGTCGGGGAAATCGGTCGTGCTGTCATTGAAGGTGATCGGCGCGTCCGGGTCGAAGCTGTAGCCGGGTGTCACCAACTCGAACTCGATCAGCGCATTGCGCGCGCTGACGCTGACGAATTCCGGGCTGCAAGTGGCGGTCGGTGGGTCGGTGGCGTCGCTGGCCGAGACGGTGAAGCTGAAAACGGGTTTGTCGGCGGGGATCAAAGGGTGCTCCTTGGGTTGCTTGAGGTGTGAGCGCGGGCGTGGGTGTTTTGCGCGTTATTCAGTTCATTTCAGTTCATTTCGGCGCTGCGCCTTTCCAGCAAGCGCTGCAGCTTCAGATAGTCCGGATGTCGAAAGGCGGACGCGGCTACTTTTGCCGCGGCGGCCTGCGCCGCTTCAAACTCATTCAATTGGAATTTGGCCTGACCCCACAAAGCCACGGCGCGGAAGTTGCTGTCGCCATCGCTGGCTGTTTGCATCCGGGCCGCCGCCGCCTGCCAATGCATGCGTGCCTGGGCTTGAGCTTGGGCTGCCGGCTGGTGGGCCAGCAAGTCGCCCAACATCACCTCCACGCTGGCGATGAGGTTGGCTTGTTCGAACTTGAAGACCCGGCCTTTGTCGGTCAGCAATTGCATCTCGGCCAGAAAGCGCTGAGCAGCGGTTTGCAGCTCGGCGTCGCTGCGGTAGGGCAGGCTGGCCAGCAGCAAGCGGGCGGGCAAATTGCAATGCCACTCCAGCTTGTCGGCGTCGGCGGCCATCAGCCGGGCTATGTCGGCCCTCAATTGTTGTAGCGACTGGCGCGGGTCGGGCGCGCTGCTAGGGCCTGTTTGGCTCGTCTGGCTCGTCTGGCCCGTCTGGCTCGCTTGGCCGGTTTGTTGGGCGTGAGCCGTCTGGATGTCGATCAAGCCCAGCCGCAAGACGCTGAACTGGCCCAGCCAGTCCAGATTGCTGCCGTCACTGTCCACCAGCGCCTGCATCAGCGCCACCGCTTGCCGCGTGTTGACCAGCGCCGCCCCCGTATCCCCCAAATAGAACTGCATCCGGCCACTTTCGTAATAGGCATTGCCGATCAGATGTTGCACGCGGCGGTTGGTGGTGGCATCCGGCATGCTGTTGAGCACCGCCAGCTTTTGCTGCTCGGCCGCCAGCGCTGCGGCGTAGTTGCCCATGCTGCCGTGCGCCTTGGCTGTCCAGCCCAGCGAGTTGGCTTGGTTGAAGCGCACTTCGGGGGCGCCCGCCACCAGCCGTTGCCAGACGGCTTGCGCAGCTTGGTGGTAGGCCAAGGCGCTCGTGGGCTGCTGGTCGATCGACATCACGCCCAGGTTGGCGTTGGCGTAGCCCAGCTCTTTTTGCCATTCCAGTTGGGCCGGGTAGGCCTGCGCCAACTGCTGGGCCAAGGCCAGATAGCGTTCGAACTGCTGCATCGATTCTGGCAGTTGCCCGCGTTGCTTATCCATATAGCCGACCCAGTAGACGCTTTGCGCATGGTCGAACAAGCGCTGCCCGTCTTGCGGAGCGCGGGCCAGCAACTCGGCCGTGGTCTGGGCGGCATCGCCAAACATGCGGCTCGCTTCATCGAGCTTGCCGCGCTTTTCGGCCACCTCGCCCATCAGGTGCAGGGCGCGGGCGCGCCGGCCCAGTGAGTCGGGGTCGAGCTGGCTGATCTGCTGTGCGGCGT